>JBFKTM010000581.1:0-2825 GCA_041636295.1 Oleiphilaceae bacterium | reverse complement strand
GAAACGACTATTTTTAGCGTAGGTCGGGTGTCGCTTATCACACTACTTTTCAAAGGTGTTCAATTTTTCAATGATTGATCGCTCGGTCTGGGGTCCGAACAGTGTCACTCGCGTAACCCCTTGAGGGTCAATTAAAACCGTAGCCGGCAAAGCTCGCGGCCGTTCAATCTGGATTTTTTCCGATGGGTCGCTCACCAACAAGTCAAATTCAATCCCTAATTGAGCGGCCTCACGGATTAATGCATCCCCTTGAAGCCCGTCATAATTCACCCCCCAAACCTCAACATCTGGCTGCCTATTTAACGCATTTAGTTCGGGGACCTCTTCAATACACGGTTTGCACCAGGTAGCCCAATAGTTAATGATCACCCATTGACCGTTCTGCGCACCCAGGGTCTTGACCTGGCCGTTAGAAAGCATGAATTCAGCCTGCCCACACCCGCTGAGCGCGATAACAATCAGTATTGCCAACCGTTTCAATATACCAATCATGTAATCTCCGTTTAGTTTGCTAATTTTGGCGAGATGCATGCCTGGTAATGATACGCCAATCGAAATCGATTAGAATAGCGGGTTTTAGCATTAGCCTGAGGAGAAACCATGGCAAATCCGGTCACTATCTATCACAACCCACGTTGCTCAAAGTCCCGCCAGACATTGGCACTGCTGGAAGAGAAAGGTATTTCACCTCAAGTTGTATTGTATTTGGAAACGCCTCCGTCAGAGGCAGAAATCAAAACGATACTGGAACAATTGGCAATACAGCCCCGTCAATTAATGCGAACCAAAGAAGACCTGTATAAAGAGCATAACCTAGGCGATAGCTCTCTCTCTGACGACGAGTTGATTGCAGCAATGGTTAAATTTCCGAAATTGATTGAACGTCCCATCGTCCTTGCCAACAATAAGGCAGCGATTGGTCGACCTCCAGAAAATGTTCTGGCCATTATTTAAACTCGATTGAGTCATAACAACTACCTGAATCATAACAACTACCTGAGCAATCACAACAACAGAGCTACCCCATGGATTCAACGACCCCTTACGTTTTAGTGCTGTATTACAGCCGCAACGGCGCAACAAAAGAGATGGCACTGCAAATAGCACGAGGCGTAGAAAGTGTTGAAGGCGTTAGCTCGATGATTCGTACCGTGCCCGCCATATCGACCGTTTGTGAAGCCACACAGAGCGATATACCTGCTGAAGGCGCCCTTTATTGCAGTTACGATGAACTACAACACTGCTCCGGTTTACTACTAGGAAGCCCCACCCGATTCGGCAATATGGCGGCCCCGCTCAAGTATTTTCTGGATGGAACCTCTGACCTCTGGCTAGCGGGCGCGCTCAACAATAAACCGGCAGGCGTGTTCACCTCCACCGGTAGCCTGCACGGTGGTCAAGAGTCCACACTGCTAACCATGATGCTGCCTTTAATGCACCACGGCATGGTACTTTCAGGTATTCCCTATACCGAAGAGGCCTTAAACAAAACCACCCGTGGCGGCACTCCCTACGGAGCGAGCCACTGGGCAGAAAGGTCAGCACAACCACTGTCAGAGCACGAAAAACTGCTCTGCCAGAAGCAAGGCCAGCGAATTGCAGAGCTGGCGTTAAAACTTCGCCCTTAGGCAACTTACTTTGCCCACAGGGCTTGATTTCGACTTTCGCACAACGACCGACAGAGACGTTTCTCAATGATACTGAACCAGAAAATCAAATATTCCAATGCACTGGCACTTGCTTCTTACGCCATACTGCTCATTTTAATGGTCACATCCACACTGCTCTCGACGCTACCGGAAGAAGCCTCTAGAGGTCTTATGCTGGCTGTAAAATGTATACCATTGATTATATTCTTACCCGGGCTGCTTAAAGGAAGTCTTCGCACACATATGTGGCTTTGCTTTGTCGTGCTATTTTATTTCACTCGGGCTGTTGTAGACGCCTTTTTAACGGAAGGAGCACTGCTGGAAAGCCTGACCACCGCCATTACCGTTACGCTGTTTATTGCGTCAATGATGTATGTCCGCTGGCAAAAGCAGGCAGGTATCCCCCTGTAATTAAAGCAAAATGGTAATCTAACGTTATACTTATAAAGTGGTGGTACATTAATTTCGCATCACTTTTAACTTTTAACTTTTAACTTTTAACTCCCATAGTACCTTGATCAGGTTGTCGCATCGTTATGAATAATGTGGTTACAAAGAAAATAACTAAAACGCTCACGCTACCCGATATCGTAACCCAACTCCTTGTCGACGGTATAATCAGTCAAGAAGATGCCGACCAGCTGATAAACCAACCAAAATCGGGCAAACAACTTACCAAACACCCAATAGAGCAAGTAGCGGATGCACAGCTAACCAACCGCATAACCGGTGAACCGCTTTCGCTTGACGCAATGAGCCAATGGCTGGCAGACTGGGCTGAACAGCCCCTCTTTCATATCGACCCACTCAAAATAGATGCCAGTAAAATCGCGGGAGCCATGTCTTTTGCCTTTGCCCAGCGCCATGAGATTTTGGCCGTTGCTATGACCCCCACCGAAGTCGTGGTAGCCAGTTCACAACCCTTCATTGATAGCTGGGAAGAGAACCTGCAACACGTACTGAGAAAAACCATCACGCGTGTGGTGGTCAACCCCGTCGATTTAAAGCGGTTTACCGTAGAGTTCTATCAGCTGGCAAACTCTGTCAACAAAGCCACCGGCCAGTCTCAAAGTGGTATCCAGAACTTTGAGCAAATGCTGCAACTCGGCGGTGAGGCAAACCCCGATGCCAATGATCAGCACATTATCAATATCGTCGACTGGTTGCTGCAGTATG
>JBFKTM010000580.1:0-2828 GCA_041636295.1 Oleiphilaceae bacterium | reverse complement strand
GCAGATGATGAAGCTGGCCAGTCAGCAAGTGCAGGCAGGTGATGAGATAGCCGCGCTGCGTTACCTTGAGCGGGCGCAACGAATATCTCCCCGGGCACCTGAGATCTATCTTGAGATGGCGAAGATAAGGCAAACACAAGGAGAGCGTGAGCAGGCGCTGCAACTCGCTAACAAAGCACTCTCACTAGTGGGAGATGATGACGCACTGAGAGACGCGGCCGAGCGCATGTTGCGTGAGCTGGGTTACTGAGTGGACTCGATGTTAACGCGGGTGGGTAACTGGGCTCACTGTGAAAACTGGAGCCAGTCACCCGTGGGAAATTGAAGTTATTAATGTACGATTATAGCCCAGCGTTTTTCAGGCGATTGGCATGCTGGCGTACGACGGCTTTCGGATCTGTCGTGAATAGGCTGTGTAATCCAAATAGCAGGTTTACTTCATCCAGGTGATTCATGAAATAGTCATCCCGAATCACCATTCCCATATGGCTGCTGCATTGACCAACCAGGCCATCATTTTGTTCAAAACCAAAGGTCAGACTGGTAACACCGAGCAAAGCGTCTGATAGATCCAGCACATTGGTGAGTACTCCAGTGCCACCCCATGAGTAGTAACGAATGCCGTTAACCGAGTAGCTGCCTTCGCCACATGCCGAAGTTGGGATGCCCTCTGGAGAAAAACGGTTAAATGCATCGGACCCTGCGGTGGTAAGCGATTGCAGGCTTGCCGCCATATCTTGCTGATAACCACCACCTGATAGCAAGTCGATGAGGCCTGCCAGTGCATTACCTAAATGAACGGCAGTACTGTCGAGTGGTGAGTTGACAATAAAGTCGGCGACGGGCGAGCCCTTATGGGGGGAGCCAACTGAAGTGACGGAGGCAACCAGGTCGGGACGCACGTGAGCCACGTAGCGTGAAGTGGGGCCGCCATGGCTGTGACCGACCAGATTAACCTTGCCATAGATTGCTGCTATTGATTCTACCTGAGGCAGCAGTGCTTCACCGCGGGCTTCGGTGCTGTCCAGCGCTGGAACCTGAACCACAAATACCTTGGCTCCTTCACTTTGCAGATCAGATGGAATACCGTACCAATAGTCAACGCCCACCAGGCTGTCAAAACCGAACATGCCGTGAACCAGCACAATCGGATATTTTGTTTTGGTATAGTCGGAGTCACACCAGAACCAGCATCCTGCCGAGCTCGGCATTGCTGTGGCCAACAACATGAGTAGTAGGAAAGGTCTAAGTATTGTTTTCATATCGAACCCTTACAGTAGTTTTATTATCTTTATTTTAACTGCATGGAGTAGCCGAAACTGACTGGCTTGTCCCCACCCCGGCAAACAGAGAACCGAAACGCGCGAGAGCGTTAATTGACAGCCTCATCAAAAAAATGCTCTACCAACTGCGCTTGCCTGTCTCTTGTTTTTATTGTCGAGGCGATAGTTGCAGTGAGTGGGTGGCCCCATTACGAATAATAAGTGCCAGGATTCTATTCTGGTTAAAAAGTACGGCAAGTCAAATTTTGATCAATGTGATCAATAAATGTTCGAAATAGAATATTTTTCCTGAGAGGGAAGCGACGGGTAAAGCGGTGGGTAAAAATGGCCGGGTGATAAAACCCGACCGAGTGGCCTCTGATATCAAACCAGACTAATAAGGTTGATGAACCTTATAGCCCCGCATTTTTCAGACGGTTTGCCTGCTGGCGGTAGAGCGAGGCAGGACTTGGTGAGAACAGCCCTCGTAAACCAAAAATATGGTTCATAGCGTCAACATGGTTCATGCTGTAATCATCGCGAATTACACGGCCTAAGTGGCTACTGCAGCGCCCTACCAGTCCGTCGTTTGACTCGCTGTAGAACGTAGATGTGATTGCGAAAAAGTAGTCGAGAGGGTCAAAAACATTGGTGAATGCTGATGTCCCCCCCCATGAGTAGTAGTTAACACCATTGACCTGGTGCGCACCTTCTCCACAGTGTGTAACCGGAATGCCTTGAGGGTGCTCTCGATTAAATGATAGCGATTTTTCGGTAGTGTAGTCATCCAGCATCGCCAATGCATCTTGAGGGAAGTCGTCAGCCGAGTGACCGCTCAAAAACTCAACGGCTACACCTAGCGTATTGACGATTCCTGCCAGTGTATCTCTAATTGATGCTCCAACAGCGCCGCCATTTTCTACGCTGTCTTTAAAATCATCAACCCAGTTTGCAAGTTCAACTCCCGTCTGGGCACCA
This sequence comes from Oleiphilaceae bacterium, assembly GCA_041636295.1. Lineage (GTDB taxonomy): Bacteria > Pseudomonadota > Gammaproteobacteria > Pseudomonadales > Oleiphilaceae > Alkalimarinus. The sequence continues at coordinate 588 of JBFKTM010000580.1, read as the reverse complement.
TGTACCGAAGTAACAGAGGCGACCAGGTCAGGTCTGATTGACGCAACAAATCGAGCTGTGGTTGCTCCACCGCTATGGCCAATAATATTGAACTTTTGATAGCCTTTGGCTGCTCTTAGTTCGTCAAGCTGTTTTTCCAGCTGGAAACCACGAACTTCGGTACCGTTAAAGGCCGAGAGATTTACAGGAATAACGGTTGCGCCGTCTTCTCTGAGTTCTTTTGGAATACCGTAGAAATACTCTATGCCTAGAATATCATCAAAGGCGAGAAAGCCACCGATCATGACAATAGGATATTTGGTCTTGGTATAAGTAGAGGGTGGAAATAGCCAGCTGAACCAGCCAGCCTGTACCTGTCCTACCACGAGTAGTGATACTGCTAAAGCAAAAAATGTAGATTTAAGTTTCATATTACTCCTTCCTATAGATCCTTCTTGTTTTTGTCCTTAGTGGAAGTTCTCATGTGTGCAAAAAATGTTGTTATTAGAAGTTTTGCACTGAGGGAATAAGCAAAAAAGAAAACTTGAATGGAGAGTAATTACTCTAAAATGGTAAAAGTGTACCAATATATTTTCAGTGGTGTGAGGT
>JBFKTM010000579.1:0-2829 GCA_041636295.1 Oleiphilaceae bacterium | reverse complement strand
CTCAATCGTTTCGGGGGTGACTAGGCCAACGGAGTTTTCTGGTATGGTCTCTGGCATTACTTGATCTGTTCGTTCCACGGATATCAGGGGATTTTTCTTAACCGCGGAGTGTAAACAGCGCTGGGCACCAACGCAAGCTTTTGCTTGCGTTATCGGTGTTTAGCCATTAACTACAGGCGCCCTAGGCAATTTTACCTGCAATACTCACCACTTTTTGTTGAGACAATATCGGCGCCGGCCGCCGGAAAGTTTTATGAATCTTTTCGGCTTCTTTGAGGTTGGCGCGGGTTTCGTCAATCAGGGTTTTCAGCGAGTTACGTTCACTGGCGACATTTTTGTTCGTCGAATTCAGCTTTTTCAGGCGACGAATCTGGTGCTCAAGCAGCTGTTTTTGCTCCAAAGTATATTGCATGATGGGCAATAGGGCTTCGTCTGACCATCGGATCGCCTCCGCGAGAATTCTAGCGTGAATGCTGCGGGCCTCGCTGACAAGTGTGTTGAAAAAGCGTTTAATCACCACTGTTTGTTCTGTCATAATGGTTTTAGGGTTACGCCTGAAGCTCACCGATTGTTCCTTCAGATTACGCAAATCCCGCCGTGCCTTTTTAATATTGAACGGAATTGGGTTGAGATGGCGGGCGCGGGTATCTTCCTGGTAGCGCTCGTAAATGGATTTAACCATTTTATCCGCTAAACCTGCCTCCGCTACTAGGTTGACGACATCATTATCAATGCGTTCAAATAGCTCCGCCATGGCCCGGTTCATGCCCAGTGTGGTCCAGCTTTTTTCAAGTTGTTGTCGGGTGTGTTGAATGTGCTCCTCCAAACGCTCTTCAGGCATTACTCGAATAAGCATTTCCCCTTGGGATTTCATTAATCGGCGACTGGAGCGGAGTGTGATGAGCTTTTTGTAGTAAAAATCGTAATCCTGTTGGGTTTTTTCCGCCAGATTCACCATTAATTCTTTATCAACCGCTTTGTGCAGGCTGTCGTTGTACTGATCTTCCAGGGTTTCCAATCGAGAGCCTAATATGGCTTCGCTGTTTTGCAGCATACCGAGAATGTCGTTTACCAGGGTTTGGGTAATTAATTGCTCTTTCTGCGCGAGAATACGCTCGCTGATTAAACGCTCAAGGGCGGGCAGATTACTACGCAAGAGCAGTTTGTTATCTTGTTTAACCTTGGCTACTAGCCCCTGTTTGGCAGAAATGGGGATGACTTCGCTTTTTGCCAGATTTAGATGGTCTGCCGTATATTTGATGACATTGTCGACCGATTTCTGGGTATGCTCTTCGCCTTGAATGTCGTCCCATAAGACATCTATTTTATTGAGGACGGCGAAGCGGCCAGCGCTGTGGTCGGCGTCTTCGGTGACAATAAAATCTTTCCATATGGTCATGTCACTGGCCGTTACGCCGGTATCGGCACTCAACAAGAAAATAATGGCATGGGCGCTAGGTAACATGCTGACGGTCAGTTCGGGCTCAGAGCCCAAGGCGTTGAGTCCGGGTGTATCGAGTATTCTCAAGCCTTGCTCAAGAAGTGGGTCTTTCATGCTGATTAAGGCATGTCGCCAAGCAGGTATCATGACCTTACCGGGTTGTTTGGGGTCATGATCCAGCATGCTTTCTTCGAAACCCAGTACTTTGGCTTCCGCCATGGTAACTGTTCGGGTTTTGGCTACCTGGTCCAGAGCGACTCTCATGGCATCAGGTGAGTTGGTGTTTAAAGGGAATTCTTGCCAGCGTTCTGGTTGAGTTTTTAACTGGGATAAGGTCGACTCGCCGGCGCGGGTTTCGATTGGCAGTAGGCGGAGGTAGTTTTCGCCGCGACGTCGGTCATAAAACAGTTCTGTCGGACACATGGTGGTGCGGCCCGCTTGGGAAGGCAGCATGCGCTGGCCAAACTCGGAAAAAAACAGGCTATTGATCAGCTCTGTCTTGCCTCGCGAATATTCCCCCACAAAGGCGATGGTAAGCTCGTCTTCTTTGAGCATGTTAAAGCTACGCTTCAGGCGTGTGGCTATATCAGCGGAAAACAAGTCATTTTTTTGAAGCCATTTCTGATAGCGCGCGATTTCTGTAATTAACAGGTTTTTCCAGCGCTGATAAGCTTCTACTTGTGAAGTTAGACTGCTGCGAGTGGTCATGATTGTCTTCCGGTATCAGTCAATGAATCTTGTTTGCATGTAAAAAGTACCTTTTGGCCAAAATCTCGTCCGCTCGGCCTGATGTCTTCTTCCGCCGCCCCGACAGCACATCCCTGTGCTGACGCGGCTACCGCGAGTGTCCGGCCGTTCCAGGCTTTCACGGCGCGCTTCGCGCCCCTCTCGCTGCTCCAGAAGACATCAGGCCGATCGAACTAACGTAGCGACAATGCTTCTGAATAATTGATAGTCAGGTAATTATAGAAAGAGATTGACATTTCGTCAGCCTTAGAACCACGCAGTTTCCAGGGCATTTACCTCTAAATGGGGTGATATTAGTTTGCAAATGTTAAAAAAGTATTATTTTTTAAACAGATAGGCGTTATCGTAAAATTTGTGAACGACTGTAACGTGATGTTAGTTATGGTTGTAGTGTGAGTTGGTTCACGTTTTGGAGGTGGAAAGAGAAAGCCTTCCAAGGTGTTAGAAGGCTTTTTTGGTGCCTAGAATGGTAATCCGACCGCTGCTGCCATATATCTGATGATGATTTCGACCACATTGATCACCAAAAACACAATAATCGGTGATAAATCCAAGCCACCAATTGGCGGCAGTAATTTTCGGAAAGGCCCCATCACCGGTTCAGTCAATTGATAGAGCAACTGTACCGCGGTACAGTTGCT
>JBFKTM010000578.1:0-2838 GCA_041636295.1 Oleiphilaceae bacterium | reverse complement strand
TCACGCTCACCATCCATCGCATTCGCCGTGAGCGCAATGATAGGGGTACGCTCCATACCTGAAGCGGTTTCCTGGCGTCGAATCTCCATGGTTGCTTCATAACCATCCATCACCGGCATCATGCAATCCATAAAGACCATCTGATAGGCTTTTTCCTGCCATCGCTTGATGGCCACTTTTCCATTGTCAGCAACATCCACAGTACAGCCTACTTTTTCGAGCATTCTCGCTGCCAGTTTTTGATTCACAACATTATCTTCCACCAACAAGACATGAACCTCACCACTACTGGATACTTCATCAACTTTAGGGGACTCCTGCCCCTGAATAGTAAAGCGGGTTACCAATCGTTTTTCACCCAAGCGCTTATCAACGATTATCTGCTGAATCGCTGGTCGCAAGTATTGATCCCGTAGCTGTTTACTCAGAAACCCATCGACTCCTACAATACGGAAGCGGCTGGCATCACCACGTTGTGGATTTGATGACAACACCATCAAACAGATACTGCTCCATTGCGGAGATGACCTAACAATCTCGCAGAAGTCTATGCCATCCATATCGGACATAAAGTCATCGAGTAGGATCATATCAAACAGCTGACCGGTATCGGCAGCTAACTCAAGAATATGCAACGCCTCACTCGCGGTACGCGCTGTTTCAAACTGCACCCCCCACTGGTTCAACGACTCCAAGGTAATCTTCCGACTTAGCTCATAGGAGTCGAGCACCAGCACACGCAGCCCTTCCAGGGCATTCATGTCTTCCTGTACATTGGCCAAGGGTTCCCTGACTAACGGCAGTGTAATGGAAGTCCAGAACGTAGCGCCCTTTTCCTGTTCACTTTCCAGCCCGATCTGCCCCCCCATCAGTTCAACCAACTGCTTGCAAATAGCCAGCCCTAATCCAGATCCACCAAATTGCCTAGTCGTCGATGGATCCGCTTGTTTAAACTCTTCAAATATCGTGCGTTGATGCTCCTCACTAATACCAATACCGGTATCTTCTACAGCCATTCGAAACTTAACTTCGTTGTAAGACTGCTTGATGCATTCAATACTGATTAAAACGTGGCCACGGTTGGTAAATTTGATAGCATTAGAAGTAAGGTTGATCAATATCTGACGTATTCGTACAGGATCCCCCTCAAGCAGCATAGGAAGCTCAGGGTCGATTCGTGTTTCCAGTGCAATCCCTTTGGCTTCTGCCTTTTTCCCCAATAAGCCAATTACATCAGCGACCGTGCTACGTAAACTGAAAGCGATCGGTTCGATAATAAGCTTGCCAGACTCGATGCGAGAGATGTCAAGAATATCATTGACGATACCGAGTAGAGACTCTGCTGACCCCTGAATGGTTTGCACATACTCGCGTTGCTCATTATCGAGATTGGTATCCAGCATAAGCGACGAGAAGCCTAGTACCCCGTTCATTGGTGTACGTAACTCATGGCTCATATTTGCCAGAAACAAACTTTTTGCTTTGCTCGCCTGGATCGCCTGATCACGCTCATCAATTGACTGGCTTTCTGACTGCTTCAATCTGGAGGTTTCCCTGTGCAGCCGCATCCTCATCTGGTTAAGCGCGTGAACCACGTCACTGAGCTCATCGGTTCGGCCGGGAGCCTTTCGTGTCAACTTTAGAGGCTCGACCAAGTTATCCATATCAAGATGCCTAGCATATCGGGCCATGGTTTCCAGGTGCCGAGTGATCAGCATCCGCACAATCAATAGAATAAAAAGTGAAACGAAGAGGGTTTTTACACTCTGACTGGATAAAATAATTAATGCCCGTCCCCAAAGACGTTCATAAACCGGCTGTAGACTTGAAACAATAGTCATTTCACCCAGCCAATGGGCTTCAACATTGTCGTGAGGGCGTTTATAAACAAGCGGGTAAACCTGAGAGATGTAACGCTGGCTTTCAGGCATGTCACCGATGGAGACGACTTCACCATAACCTGTTGCCACTGATACAAAGTAGACATTCTGTAACTTGCTAATCCCCTTCAGATGAAGACGTAGCTCATCTTGATCAACATGCCAGAGACTATTGCTGACACTATCAGAAAATGCCGATGCGACTTGATCAAGACTATTCTCAATCGAGTCCACTTCGCCTCGGAAATCAAAATACAATTGCACTCCTGTCGAAAATACGGCGACCGAAGTACTAAATATAAGTATGTAAGCAAGTAGCCGCGTTGCCAGCGGTCTTAACTTGAAATATTGTAATAGATCCCTAAGGTGCAACGGCCAACCCTGACAATAGACTAAACATGGAGAGCATTCTAACAGACTTCTTATGCTTTCCAATGTATCAGATCAACAATCCACCATTTCTATCTGGTCATGTTCACTAGGCATACGCAACTCCACTCCTATACTCATACCACTAATGTTCGTTTAGCCCTATTTTTTCCCGGAAAAACCACATAGCCGGACACCATTTGGTAAATGCTGACTGCACAAGATTCAGGCCGACAAACCCGGTCAGTAAAAACCACTCCTCAGAGATAAAATAACCCAAAAGTAGACTTATCAAGACCACACTACCCGCCAACAGTCGTAACGCTTCATTAATTGTCATGCTTGATCCTCCAACCATATATTGCCACTCAATTATATAGATATATTTCCAATTGACAACATTATGGTATATTGCAAGAAAACATGAACAACGACCGACGAAGCGAGCCAAAGTGGACAGCACCAAAGAAAACAAGAAAGAACTCAGTGGAGAAGCACTGGAACAGGTAGCACTCCGATTTAAGCTTCTGAGTGATCCCATGCGGTTAAAAATTCTGCATTCGCTCCAAGATGGCGAAAAAACCGTTAC
>JBFKTM010000577.1:0-2844 GCA_041636295.1 Oleiphilaceae bacterium | reverse complement strand
GGCAAAAAGTTTTTAATAGTGAAATCTGCTACTGTTACATCTCTGAATTCGGGTGGCGTTCACAGATTTAATAATAAATATTTGGGACGATTGCCCGGTAGGGGAGAAGAGTGCGGCAAGGACGGACGCTGATACTCAAAACAATAATAAAACTCAATGGAGTTATCATGAAAATAAGAAATACTAATCTCAAATCGATAAACCCGACTAAATCTATAGCACCGCTCAAGTCTGCACTGGTGCTCGCTGCTGGTTTAGCGCTATCGGTTCCAACGGCTCAGGCAGAGGTCGTTAAACGCTCTTTCTGTGTTTGGGACCCAATAGGTGCAAACGGGCCGCTCTTCAATATCATGAAGACCACTAAGACGGTGGCTTTAAAGTGGGGAGTTGACCTTGACCTCAGAGCCTATACAGATGAAAAAGTAGTGGCTGAAGATTTTAAGGCACAGCAGTGCGACTCTGTACTGATTACGGGCACCAAGGCACGAGAATTTAATAAGTTCACCGGCAGTCTTGATGCCTTGGGTGCGCTTCCCAGTGATGAGGAGATGCGTATCATGCTTGAAACGCTGACCAGTCCTAAGGCGGCGAAACTGCTGAAGAGTGGTAAGTATGAGGTGGCGGGTATATTGCCGGCGGGGTCGGTCTATCTTTATACGCGAGATAAGAGTGTCGATACCGTTAATGAGTTGCAAGGCAAGAAAATCGGTACGCTGGAATACGATAAGGCTGCTGTGCATATGGTTCGTCATGTTGGGGCTTCGGTCGTAGGAACGACGACAGCCAATTTTGCAGGTAAGTTTAATAACGGCAGTGTTGATCTGGTTTATGCGCCGGCAGCGGCTTATACCCCCTTAGAACTGTACAAAGGGATTGGTGATAATGGTGGTGTATTCAGTTATAAGCTTGCCCAATTCAGCTTCCAGACAATTATTCATTCCGACCGTTTTCCGGATGATTACGGGCAGAAGATGAGAGAGTTCTCGGCCACTCGTTATGATGAGGCCTATGAGATTATCGAGCAGGCGGAGTCTGAAATTGCTCAGGAGTTCTGGACACACCCGACGGCTGAAGATGCGGAGAAGTATGCAGCAATGTTCCGGAACGTTAGAATCGGCTTGAGGGATGATGGTGTCTATGATGCCAAGGCACTTAAGCTAATGCGAAAAGTGCGCTGCAAGAAAAACCCATCTCATGCTGAGTGTACTGAAAAAACCGAGTGATGCGGCCTAAATCAGATGGCGTTGCTTAGGCAGAAACAAAAAACCCCGCTAATGCGGGGTTTTTTGATGATGCGAGGTAATGCTTAGACCAGTTTAGGGCCTGCATTAACAATTGCGTCAGAAACGTCAAACTTCTTGAAGTTTTCAACGAACTGCTTGATCAGGTCTTGCTCTTTGGCATCGTATGCTGCTGGATCGCTCCAGGTGTTTCTTGGATTAAGCAGCTCACTATCAACACCTGCTACCTGCTTCGGTACATCCAGGTTCAGATTCTCAAGGTGCTCAGTCTCCACATCGGCGATATCACCGTTCTGGATGGCGCTGATAATGGCGCGCGTGGTTGGAATGCTGAAACGCTGTCCAGTACCGTATGCACCGCCTGTCCAGCCCGTGTTAACCAGGTATACACGGCTACCGAACTCTTCCATACGCTTCATCAACAGCTCCGCGTATTCGCCTGCTGGACGTGGGAAGAAAGGTGCACCAAAACAGGTAGAAAATGTTGACTTAAGCTTAGAGTCAGAACCCATCTCAGTCGAACCAACCAGTGCGGTATAGCCACTCAAGAAGTGATAGGCTGCAGCTTCTTTTGATAAAAGCGATACGGGTGGCAAGACGCCAGTCATATCACAGGTCAGGAAAACGATCGCTTTTGGCTCACCCGCACGGTTTTCAAGAACTCGCTTTTCAACGTGCTCCAGTGGGTATGCGCAACGGGTATTTTCAGTCAGGGATACGTCAGTGTAATCGGGTTCGCGAGTCTGTTCATCGACAACAACGTTCTCTACGATGGCGCCAAAGCGAATGGCATCCCAGATTACGGGCTCGTTTTTCTGGCTAAGATCGATACATTTTGCGTAGCAACCGCCTTCAATATTAAATACGGTGCCTTTACCCCAGCCGTGCTCGTCATCACCAATCAGGTGGCGAGATTGATCTGCTGACAGTGTGGTTTTACCTGTGCCTGAAAGGCCAAAGAATAAACAGGTCTCGCCATCATCGCCTACGTTTGCAGAGCAGTGCATTGGCAACACGTCTTTTTCGGGCAACAAGAAGTTCTGTACCGAGAACATCGCCTTCTTCATTTCGCCGGCATAGTTCATGCCTGCCAGTAAAACCTTACGCTGCGCAAAGTTAATGATGACTGCGCCATCGCTGTTGGTGCCATCTCGTTCTGGATCACAAGTGAAGCTGGCTACGTTCAGAATTTGCCACGCTTGCTTGTCTGCAGGATTATACTGAGATGGGCGGATAAACAGGTTACGGCCGAACAAATTCTGCCATGCCGTCTCTGTGGACATTTTAACGGCCAGGTAGTGATCAGGGTCTGCACCAACGTGTAAGTGAGACACAAAGCTGTCTCTCTCAGCGAGGTAGGCTTCAACACGATCCCAAAGGGCATCAAATTTATCAGCGTCGAAAGGACGGTTGATAGGTCCCCAATGAATTAGGTCTGAGGTACTAGGCTCCTCAACGATAAAACGATCCATTGGTGAACGACCCGTTCTTTTTCCGGTTTTGATAACCAGAGAGCCGTTTGCGGCCAGTTGGCCTTCCTTACGTTCAAGTGCCTGCTCAACGAGTAGAGCGGAGCTCAGATCAATATAAGTGTTACTCACTT
>JBFKTM010000576.1:0-2851 GCA_041636295.1 Oleiphilaceae bacterium | reverse complement strand
GGGGCGGAAGCGTCGGTTATTTATGTACCTGCACCGTTCTGTAAAGACTCGATTCTTGAAGCTGCCAACGCAGGAATCAAGTTGATTGTCTGTATTACCGAAGGTATCCCAACGTTAGACATGCTAGACGTTAAAGTAAAGTGTGATGAATTGGGTGTACGTTTAATTGGTCCTAACTGTCCTGGTGTTATTACTCCAGGGGAGTCCAAAATTGGTATTATGCCAGGTCATATTCATTTGCCTGGTAAAGTAGGTATCGTTTCCAGATCGGGTACGCTTACTTATGAAGCGGTTAAGCAGACGACTGATTACGGTTATGGTCAGTCGACTTGTGTCGGTATCGGTGGTGACCCAATCCCTGGGTCTAACTTCATTGATATTTTGGAAATGTTCCAAAATGATCCTCAAACTGAAGCAATCGTGATGATTGGTGAGATCGGTGGATCAGCTGAAGAAGAAGCGGCTGAATACATCAAGCACAATGTCACCAAGCCTGTTGTATCTTACATTGCTGGTGTGACAGCGCCTCCAGGTAAGCGTATGGGGCATGCGGGTGCTATCATTGCTGGTGGTAAAGGTACAGCAACTGAAAAGTTTGCTGCACTAGAAGATGCCGGTGTTAAGACAGTAAAAAGTCTCGCAGACATTGGTAAGGCATTAGCTGAAGTAACGGGTTGGTAGTAAGTTACTCGCTTAATCGATAGCGCTTGATCTTTTTCTGTTAGGCTCAGGTGTGGATCGAATCCCGAAAGCCGTCTCTTTAAGAGGCGGCTTTTTGGTTTTTATTGCCTCTATTATGCTTGTTGTTTCTGAATTTGTTCGTGAATCTGATAAAAGCTGGTAGAGTAAGGTCGTTTCTGGTTTATAATTAGCCCTTTCTTATAATGAATATCCATACAGTAACAAATTTGAGGAGTCACTTTTGAGTTCCGTCGAGTCGCAGCAACGGGTTTTATCAGGGATGAGGCCAACAGGTAAGCTTCATCTTGGGCATTATCATGGTGTACTGAAAAATTGGGTTGAATTGCAGCACGACTTTGATTGTTTCTTTTTTGCAGCCGACTGGCACGCATTAACGACACACTATGAAGACCCTCATATTATCGAGCAAAGTGTATGGGATATGATTATTGATTGGTTGGCTGCGGGGGTTAATCCTGGTTCGGCGACCATGTTTATTCAGTCGCGCGTACCCGAGCATGCCGAGTTACATTTGCTGCTTTCAATGATGACCCCTTTAGGCTGGCTTGAGCGAGTGCCAACCTATAAAGACCAGCAAGAAAAATTGAAAGAACGTGATCTTGCTACTTATGGCTTTTTGGGTTATCCGCTGTTGCAAAGTGCCGATATATTGATTTATCGAGCGGGGAGGGTGCCGGTAGGTGCGGATCAGGTGGCTCATGTAGAGATGACCCGGGAGGTTGCTCGTCGCTTTAACCATTTGTACGGTAAAGATCCAGGCTTTGAAGAGCAAGCCGAATCAGCTATTCAAAAAATGGGGAAAAAGAACGCAAAGCTATACAGAAATCTCAGAAAACGTTTTCTTGAGCAAGGGGATGAAGAGGCGCTTGAAACTGCACGTGCCCTACTCAAAGAGCAGCAAAATGTCTCCTTAGGAGATCGAGAACGTCTGTTTGGCTATATCGAAGGGGGCGGTAAAGTTATTCTGCCTGAGCCACAGCCTTTGCTCACTCCCGCAGCCAAAATGCCAGGTCTGGACGGGCAAAAAATGTCGAAGTCTTATGGGAATACTATTGGACTTCGAGAAGATGCGGATAGTGTGGTGAAGAAAATACGCACTATGCAAACTGACCCTCAGCGTGTTAGGTTGACTGATCCTGGAGATCCTGAAAAATGTCCAGTCTGGCAGCTTCACGATGTATATTCCGATGAATCTACCAAGTGTTGGGTTCAGGAGGGGTGTCGAAGTGCCGGTATTGGTTGTCTTGACTGCAAAAAACCTGTTATTGATGCGGTTTTGGAAGAGCAGAAGCCCATTCATGAACGAGCCAAACAGTATGAAGAAGATCCAGAACTGGTTCGCTCCATTATCGCAGAAGGTGTTGATAAGGCGAGAGATGCTGCCAAAGCGACACTGGAAGAGGTTAGAAAAGCAATGGGGTTAGCCTATCGCTAGCGCGGTAAGATCGCAGCCTTAAGGTAGTACTGAATGTCTTCAGAAATTAATGAAAGCAGTGAAGAATCATCTCCTCATATACAGCAGGAGATGATCTTTGCTTTTGTTGACGGAAAGCCTGTCACTGAAATTCCTCAGGATCTTTATATACCGCCCGACGCGCTGGAAGTGATGCTGGAGACCTTTGAAGGGCCTCTGGATCTACTGCTTTATCTGATTAGACGTCAGAATATGGATATTCTCAATGTCAACGTCAGTCAAATAACCAAGCAATATATGGAGTATATCGAACTGATGCAGTCGATGCGGTTCGAGCTTGCCGCTGAATATCTGTTAATGGCCGCTATGCTCGCGGAAATAAAATCTCGAATGTTGTTGCCTCGACATGAAGGTGATGATGACGAAGAAGAGGACCCAAGGGCGGAGCTGATAAGACGATTACAGCAGTATGAGCGTTTTAAACAGGCCGCTGAAGATCTTGATGAATTACCAAGATTAGGAAGGGATCTCTACGAGGGAAGTGTGGCCCCCCCTGAATTAGATACTGTTAAAGCGCATCCTGATGTTTCTTTGCAGGAGTTAATGCTGGCCTTTAGTGAGGTGTTGCGTCGGTCTGATATGTTTGAAAGCCATCAGATTGAAAAGGAAAAGCTGTCAACCCGTGAAAAAATGACATACGTATTGAGCCTTCTGACGGGGGATCGTTTTACGGCT
>JBFKTM010000575.1:0-2853 GCA_041636295.1 Oleiphilaceae bacterium | reverse complement strand
GACCTGAGCAACAGGCGTTATTTTTTCGACCACCATTGGCATGCTTTCACCGGGTAAGCTCGCTAATGCTAACAACCCTGTTTGCCCTACTTTCACATAAACGATACTGCTTTCATCAACATTGAGAATGATGCGATAGCCCTCCAATGGCGCAATCTTAAAGAGAACCTCTCCACGAGACACTGGTGAGGCCAATGACTGAGTCAGATCACCATCAATAATGATTCCATCAAATGGTGCAGTGATTTGCGTTCTAGCTAATTGTTCGTCAATCAAACTAACATCGGCTTCGGTTTGTTCAATTTGAGCACTGAGTATTCGCATCTGAGCACGATCATATTTCGCCATCGCTTCACGAAATTCTCGCTGTAACTTTTGTCGCTGACTGGACAGCCTCAAATGCTGCAGCTCCAGCTCTTTGTCATCCAGAATTGCTAATAAGTCCCCTTTTTCAACAATATCGCCGGCTCTTTTGTTTGAGGCGGTGACATACCCATCCATGGGGGCAGCAACAACTCGTTGAACCTTGCCTTCAATGATGGCATTTCCCTTAATATGTATATCCCCTTCGGCGACACAGACAAACACCAGTAAAAAAGTAAACATTGTGAAAATAAACTTGAATCTAAGGTTTTTCATGCCAAATAAGCTAGCGCTCGTCGCTTTTAATCGTTCACGAATTTTGGTCGCAAGACTACCTTCATTTTCTCGCATAAGCGCAAGATAGGGGCCCATTAGTGCACAGAGCTGTTCACAGAATCGAACCTCTTCTTTGCTAAACACTTCTTTTGAAGAGCGTTCCAGGGTGATCGCACCAAATATTGATTCACGATGCATTAACGGGATCGTACATATAGACACGCTCCCGTGCTGATCAGCCAGGTCAGCATGAGATTTGTCAATCAACGATCCCATATGTTCATTTTTAGAAAACGTAATAATGGCATCCTGAACAACCGCCTCATACATCGCCTCTGATATATTGCGGGCGAGATTAGAGCGCTGATCAAATTCAGCACTGTTCGATAATCCAGTAACGGAAACTCGATTATTTTTTAGTATTCCAATAGCGACCCGTTCACATTTCATAAACGAAGCAAGTTCAGAAATCAGCACTCGGGAAGATGATCCATAGTTCTTATATTCCAGTGCCGAAGACGCTAGTCTAACCACGGAGGAATAAAACGGATCGGTTTCGGTCGTATTTTTAATGGCGCTGTTTGAGGGAGCCTTAATGGTCTTTTGAGGTGGAGTAGATTGACTTACTTGCTGATGGTTCCACTGCTCATGCAAGCCGTCAATTAGTGCATTACGCTGCGTCCCCCCGGTTGAAATCACTTTAAGTGAGATCACACCTTTAAGTTGGTTTTGTGAATGTATTGGAAGCGCTATGTAGTCATAGCAACCCGTATCTGATTTATTTCCTTTTACATTTAAGTTAGATACATTCTTTTTCTGACTAATAGCCATCTTGGCTATTGGCACCAGCTCTGCGGTCATTCGCTGGTTATTTTCTGGCCATAAACCTACCTTTCTAAGTGTTTTGCTATCAGGCTGACGCATTAATAGTAATGCACCACATACGCCCTCAATGGCCTGACATTGATCATTCAGCCATCCTTGGTCCAGTGTATTCAACCCCAACTCCTTTGATCAGAACTTTTGCCCAGATAGAGCTATCACGCGAATCACTCACAACGAAGTCATTGCACAGTATCAATATTGTCGTTGAACCCGGTTACGTCAAGTTATGGGGCCTATAGCACTTAAAAATAAAGCCACCTTTTATTCTTTTACAATGAAATAAGTAGGGGCAGATAACGAATCTGATTAATATTCGACCTATACATAGCCGCTTAAACATTTTAATAACAAGGTTTTACATGGTTTAACAATTGATGTACCTAGGGACATAACACTTGCGTTCAGCCTTAGCTATAGTGCATTTCGTTGTAAAAGGTAATTTTATAAAAACAGGAAACTATATGGCACAGGTAATAGGTCGAGTTACATATTTGGTAGGTACAGTTAACGCCGTAGATGAACAGGGTAACGAACGTGCTCTCGAATTAGATGGTGTCGTATATGCGGGGGATCAATTAGTCACAATAGGTGCTGAGAGCCGTGTGATGGTTCAGCTCGACAGTGGCGATGCCCTCACGTTGGGCCGCAACTCCCAAATGGTATTAGACAAAGATGTGTACGACCCGGAAGGTAGCACGTTACAAGATCAAATCGTGTCTGCGGACCTGTTAAAAAGCCAAATCCTGGAAAATCCGAACTTCGACTTTTCGACACTAGAGCCAACCGCCGCAGGTGCCCCAATAGCAGGAGGTAGCAGTCATAGTACGCCTCTTTATATCGTTCACTCCTTTGCTATTCAAAATGAATCCTTCGACCCGACGTTCACCCCTGTTATCCGAACAGAAAGTGAAGACCCTTTTGACAATGGTTACCAAGAGCTGCCCCCTGTTGAGCCCAATCAAGCTCCTGAACTCGTTACGGGAGCGATTACGGTTGAGGAAGGCGCAACCCTTGACGGACAGTTAGTTGCATTTGACCCGGAAGGCGATGCCTTCTCTTTCTCTCTGTTATCAGGCCCTGAACAAGCCACTATTATCGTGAGTCCAACAGGCGTATTCAGCTATACCGCGCCGAACGGTTTTACCGGCACCGATAGCTTTGTAATACGAATAACGGACAGTCAGGGAAATTCCCAGGATTATAACGTAGGTGTAACGATTGCTCCTGCAGCCGATAATGAAAATGGCAACAATAACTCTTCGACTGTTACGCCGGTAATTGGCGAAATAACTGATACGGACAATACAGCAAATAGTATTTCTGAAAATG
>JBFKTM010000574.1:0-2853 GCA_041636295.1 Oleiphilaceae bacterium | reverse complement strand
CATGGCCAGCGTGCGAGGAATCGGTGTCGCCGTCATAATAAGTTGATGGGGCACAAATCCACCCAACCCGCCTTTATCCTTGAGTGCCAGTCGCTGATGCACACCAAAACGATGCTGCTCATCAATAATCGCCAAGGCCAACTTATGAAATTGCACCTCCTGCTGAAATAACGCATGGGTACCAATAACCACACTCGCCTCACCGCTGGCAATCCGTTGCAACGCTGCTTCCCGCTGCTTCCCTTTGCTTTTGCCGGAGAGCCAGGCCATTGACACCCCCATCGGCTCAAGCCACTGCTGGAAGTTAAGCCAGTGCTGCTCGGCCAGTATTTCGGTCGGAGCCATCAAGGCAACCTGACCATGATTGGCGACCGCCTGCAGGGCGGCCAAAGCTGCCACAATAGTCTTACCGGAGCCAACATCGCCCTGTACGAGTCGCAACATGGGCATTGGCTGTTCAAGGTCGGCCGTTATTTCACTGACCACCTGCTGCTGGGCACCGGTTAACGTGAAAGGCAGCTGATCCAGTAACTCCGCTTGGAGCGTTGCAACAACCGGTAGGGGAATCGCCCGATGTGACTGCATCCGTTGCCGCAGTCGTAGCAGACTAAAGTGGTGCGCCAGCAACTCCTCAAAGATTAACCGCTGCTGATAGGGGTGAGTCCCAGCTATCAATTGATTCTGATTGGCATCAACAGGCGGGTGATGCAGAAAACGAATAGCATCATTGATGGTTGGAAACTGATACGCCTGCCGTATCGACTCGGGGAGCCAGTCGCGAATTTCATATCGATCAAGCCACGCCAGTGCCTGCTGACAGAGACTTCTCACTCGATTCTGCTGCACGCCCTCCGTTAACGGGTAAACCGGCGTTAGCGTCTCATCAACCGGAACGTCCGCATGTTCCGTAATAACCTTGTATTCCGGGTGATAAAATTCCAACCCGGCACGACCACGCCGTGCCTCGCCAAAGCACCGTATACGAGTGCCTTCGGACAACTGCTGTTTCTGGGCCGCATTAAAGTGGAAGAAGCGCAATGTCGCCAAACCGTTATCCTCACGAAGCGACACCTGTAAGCTGCGCCGGCGTCCCATCACCACTCGACTATCCGTTATCTCACCTTCGATGATACCTTGATCGCCAATCTGCAAATTGACTATAGGGATAACCCGCGTTCGATCCTGATAACGATGGGGGAGATGGAACAGCAGATCCTGTACCGAGACGATACCTAGCTTGCCCAAGGTCTCGGCCAGACTGGCACCAACGCCTTTCAGCGCAGTTACTGAGACGGTATCAAGCGTGGGCATAGATCGGTTTACCTTCAGACCACACTAGCAGTGATTTTTTGAATAAAATGTCTAAACCCGTCATTCCCTGAAATATCTCCCAGCACTCAATCAACACCCTTCGGTGCCCTGTCTTTCTGTTCCATCACACGACACTGGCCTGCAGCCATCCCCAACATATCAATGGCTTTGGGCCGCGGAAAGGTGACACGCCATGCCAAGCCAACGGTGCGATAGGGTACCGGTGCCACAAACGGCCGCACCTCCAACAAACCATTACTGTAATACCCTGCAGAAGCAGCGGATAGAGGCAATACGGTAATTCCCAGCCCCGAAGCCACCATATGGCGAATGGTTTCCAGTGAACTGCCTTCGGTAATGAGTCGCGGGGTCTCCTCACTCGATTGTGCAGAGAGATTGACCGCATTCATCAACTCCGGGCAGCTCTCCAGTACCTGGTCACGAAAACAGTTACCAGGCCCCAACAGCAGCAGGTTGTCATTTAACAGCTGCTCACTGGCGATCTCTTCAAACTGGGTCAGCGAGTGGCCTTTCGGTAGCAAGACAACAAATGGCTCATCATAGAGGGGGAGCGTCACCACTTCTGGCTCATCAAACGGTAACGCCACCAAGATAGCATCCAGCTCCGAGTGCCGCAGTTTTTCACGCAATACCGCCGTATAGTTCTCTTCAATATAAAGGGGCATTGATGGGGCCGCTCGATGCAGCTCCGGCATCAAATGCGGAAAAAGATAAGGCCCAATGGTATAGATCGCCCCCACTCGCAACGGTGCACCGAGCTGATTCTTACCCTCTTGGGCAATATCTTTGATCACTCCGACCTGATCCAGCACTTTTTGAGACTGCCAGACCAGCTTCTGGCCCAACTCCGTTACTGAAATATGCCCCTTGCTACGTTCAAACAGAGTAACGCCCAACTCCTCTTCAAGTTTCTTAACGGCCACACTCAAGGTCGGCTGACTGACAAAGCACTTTTCCGCCGCACGGCCAAAGTGCTTTTCTGAAGCTAATGTGACAATATATCTAAGTTCTGTGAGCGTCATAATCCTGTTCGCAAACGGTAATACAGATAGCGGGACTTTACTAAAAACCGTACTCATCAGTAAGGTCGCAAGTCAACTAATTAAGGCGTTTAAAGGATAAGTCCTCAATCCGGCAAGTGCAATGGAGAATAGTTCAATGAGTCATAATATCCTGATTGCCGGCTGCGGCGGCATTGGCCTGCAACTAGCGTTAACCCTTAGCACTCACCATCAGGTCTATGGTCTCAAGCGCAATGCCGCTACGCTGCCGGATCACATCAGCCCTATTTCTGCAGATTTAACCGACCCATCCAGCCTGCGGGGAAAGCTGCCATCCACATTGGATTATGTCGTTTACTGCCTTAGCGCCCCTACTTTCAGTGACCAGGCCTACCATGACATTTATGTCGCAGGTTTAAACAATCTGCTCAATGAAATACAGCAGGTCGGCCTCATACCCAAACGGCTGTTTTTTGTATCCAGCACTAGTGTATATCAGCAAGATGATAATGAGTGGGTG
>JBFKTM010000573.1:0-2860 GCA_041636295.1 Oleiphilaceae bacterium | reverse complement strand
AGGGAGGAGATGCCCGTGCCAAAACTGTCGATGGTCAGGGTTAACCCTAACTGCTTCAGCTTTTTAAGGGTTATGACCGACTCTTCCAGTTTATTGGTGATCGTATTCTCTTCAATCTCCAATACCAGGAAGCGTGGATTAAAACGGGTCTCAATCAATACCCGTTCCATGGTCTTAATCAGTTGCGGGTGACTATATTGCCTATTGGACAGGTTGAGAGTGATCTGTACGGGGGATTCGCTCATGGCTTGTACAGCCTTACCCTGCAGGCACGCATTCTGTAGTGACCACTCTCCAATGGCGAGTAGTTGCCCGGTCTGCTCGGCGATCTGTAGAAATTTTTCCGGAGACAGTAGCCCCTTTATGGGGTGCTGCCAACGTAGCAGTGCCTCAAGAGCCACAATTTGCCCCGTCTCAATATCAATAATGGGCTGATAGTAGAGCTTGAATTCATTATGCCTGATCGCGTGTCTCAGTTCTTGCTCAATGGAGAGCTGACGTTGCATATCCTCGTTCATATCCGGGCTATAAAACTGTATATTATTTCGGCCCGCATTCTTGGCTCGGTACATTGCCATGTCAGCATTTTTTAGGAGGTCGGCATAGTGTACGCCGTCATTAGGTGACAGTGTAACACCGATACTGGATGTGATAATTAACTCACCGCCCGGCAGCGGAATCGGTTGAGTGATGGCATCTAGAATATTTCTGGCCACCACTTCTGCACCTTCCACGCCATTTACGTTAGCCAACAGAACCGCAAACTCATCGCCACCGAGGCGGGCAATGGTGTCTTCGTTACGGACACACGAGGTCAGCCGGTTGGCAATTTCCTTCAATAATTCATCACCTGCATCATGCCCCAGGGTGTCATTGATACGCTTAAAGAAATCAATGTCCAGATTGATCAGGGCGATGGGGTGTTGGTGTCGCTGTGACTGCTTGATAGCCTGATTGCAGCGGTCTTCAAATAGCCGCCTATTGGCGGTACCCGTTAAAATGTCGAAGTGAGCAAGATGATGCAACTGGTCTTGGGTAGTCCGAATGCCGGTAATATCCTGCCCGATAAGAATAACCTGGGAGGGTTCATCATCTGAGCTTGATAAGCGGTTGATATTCCACAGCATGGTATGAGTCGTGCCATCATAGGCTGTGGTTTCGCTCTCCAGGTTTTCGGTACCCACGCCACTCTCTACCACCTTGGTGATTTTCCACGCGGTTTCATCTTGATTATTCACCGGGACAAAACAAGCGATGTAGTTTTTACCGATGCTTTCATCTCGGCTGTAACCAAAAAGCAGCTCTGCGGCACTATTCCACTGTTTAATAATGTATTTGGCGTCCATCACAATGATTGGGCTGCCAGCGGTTTCGATGAGTGCCTTGTAGCGGCGAGACGAATTGCGGAAGGATTTTTCGGCTAATTTCCTGACATAGACCTCATCTACAAGTTCCTGGTTTGCTTTTTGCAATTGCTGTGTGCGCTGTAAGACGATGTCTTCCAGTTTATTGGCTACTTTTTGACGTTCTTCCAGGAGTGCGCTGACATATAACGTTGTGCTGATAATAATGGCAAGCAGCACTTCCAGCATGATGAGTTCGTAAAGATTGTCGGCCTGAGAGTTTGTAGGCTCAATATAGAGTAACGCCATAAAAGCCAGGCTGGAGGTAATGGTTACCGCAAGGGTGCAGCCGGCCTGACTGAAACGGGTCGCAGCCCATATGGTTAATGGCAGTACCAAAAAGATACTTTGAAACCCTTGATAGAATGCCAGGTAGGCGACCATTCCCAGTCCTGCTGCCCAAGCGGTCCATTCGAGCAGCTTTTCAGAAATATAGTGAAGACCGGGGAATTGGTGATGAGCCAGAATGAGTGGGGTAATCAGTAAGATCCCCGATACATTGGCAAGCGTAAAGATGAGTAACAGATGGGTAAAATCTATATTGTTGCCGCCATCAAAAAAGTTTAATAACAATGTAAATAGCGCTGATGTACATACGATAACCGTAACAGAGCCCAGCAGGAATGCCAGTAGGTTCCTATCTTTATCAAAAGGGTAGGTGTGTTTGCTGACGTTCACGAAAAAGCGAAATATGCAGTAAGGCTGAAGCGTTTCCAGTATCGTGAATGACAGTGTCAGTAGCAATGCGTGCGTTATATTTGGTGTGCCCGGAAAAAACACCAATACTTTGGATATCATGGCCCCAAGAGTGATGGCGGGTAGTGCGTTGTTCCCGTAAATGAAGAGTATTGCAAGCGCAAAACCGGCAGGAAGCCAGATAGGTGATGTTGGTGTGTAGGGTAGCGAAATCTGGATAGACAGTAGGGCAAGTGCAAGATAGATAGCGATAGTCACTATTATCCTGAAGGGGTGTTGTTTAATAGAATTAAACCATCTAGACGCTGTATGGTCTGAATGTTCGCCGAGTGTCATTGGTTGCTTCCAGTGCCGTTGGAGTGATCAGCTCCTTATTATTTTTCCGATAACATCAATCAGTAGCCAGTTTAATCTGAAACAGCGTTTCAGTAGTGAAACGAAGTGTATTGTTATGTTACCTAATGTAAATAGCAATAGCCTGATATTTTTCAGGTTATTGCTATTGTGGTCTGGTGGAAAGGCCTTGAGTCGGTCTCTTTTAAAAAGAAAACCTCATTGATAGATCAATAGCCCGGCAGTCTTTTGTGAGAGCGCCAATAGAAATATAATCAACACCGGTTTCTGCTATGGGAATCAGTGTTTGACTGTTTATTCCGCCTGATGCCTCAAGTTTGGCCTTGCCTGAAGCCATCTTTACCGCTTCAATCAATGCGTCAGTATCAAAATTATCCAGCATAATGATATCTGCTTTGGCATTGAGT
>JBFKTM010000572.1:0-2864 GCA_041636295.1 Oleiphilaceae bacterium | reverse complement strand
GAGAAAGCATAACGCACGACATCGATAATGCGAGCGGTTATTTGATCGCAATACCAACTTCTAGTGCCTCAAACCAGTCGAGAAATTTACCCACATTCTCTCCAGTGAATATTCGGCCATGTTGTGGCACTATCATTTTAACGTCGAGTTTTCGTACTCGGCGAATCCAGTCCTGCTTAGCTCTGTTGGATGGCATCCAGCGTTGGTGGAATAGCTGCATTTTATCAATTTGCTCGGCGAAGTCTTCCACCTCAAATGGTGCGTCCGGTGCTTCCAGAGCGGCACCGATATCGCCTGAGAACAGTATTTTGGCGACTGGGTCATAGACATTGAAATTCCCTGAAGAGTGCAGATAGTGGGCCGGTATAAACTGTAAATCTATATTACCAACATGAATGGATTCACCCGGGTCTCTGATTGCGACATATTCGATATTGTTCATGCCAAAATGGCGAACAAATCCTTCCCATAGCCAAGGGCAGTGAAGCTTGGCGTTGGGCAGCACCTGATCCCATAATCCCAGCGAGGAAATGATGTCTGGATCTTGGTGCGAAGCAAATAAATGGGTGATGTTTTCAATAGGGACGTACTTAAGCACAGCTGCGAGCATTGGGGCAAAAAGTTCTATACCACCGGGGTCAAGGATGATGGACTGATCACCCGATATGATCAAGCACTGGTTAGTGTCGATAATTTTTTCCGGCTTGTCTGGATCACGGCCAAACAGTATCCATTGGTGGTTTTCATTATAAAGAGTAGTGGCTTTCATGATATTCCTTTTTTATTTGGTGTGATCCAGTAGCGATATGGAGAGGGAGACGTGCTCCTTGATTTTATTGGCCATAATTTGAATGCCTTCAGCCATTTCAACAAGGTGCCCCTGAAACGCCCCCGTTTGTACGGCTTCGAGCTTTGAAGTAACTGCAATGACGTCTATTGCCCTCATGTGCTGTTGTATTTCATCTAGCTTGTTGCGTAGGCCGCTCATAAGGCAATTGAAATGTTGATCAAGTTTTTTCTTGGTCGTATTCATGGCGGTTATATGGGCTAGCAAATCGTCTTGATGTATAGCGCCTTCGGCTTTTTTATGGGCAAGGTTAAGTTTGTTTAAAACGCTGCTGTTTCTCCATTCAACCACTGAGTGAGTGGAGATCTCCAGTGCGGTGGCATTTATTGATTTTGCTAACGTGATGGTTTCGTTGGCGAGTTCATCATAAAAATTTGCAATGACAGCAAGTCCTGCCGCTTGGCTGCCGGCTCTTAGTACTATCGCCCTTGCATTTTTTGAGGAGATAGCCAGCTGTCTGGCTACTTGTTGAGCCTGGTGGAGTTCGGAGGCAATGCGTGCCGCAGCCACGGTCTGTTGGGCATGATTATCCGACATAGACTAAAAACCTTTTAAAATTGGAACGCAGGTTTACTCAAAGGCAATATGAGAATGAACAATCGTTTCTTATATAACTAATTGTTTAATATCAAAGTATAGTTGAAGGTTTTGAGTTGCCTAGTGCTAAAAAGATTCTTTGTTATGTCGTGGGAGGGGGGAGTGCATAACTTTATTATGAGTCTGTCAGTTGCTGTGGCGTCGTGTTGTTATTTGCATTATTAGTAGTGTTTGAAGTTAATAGATAAAAATGTTTCAGTTTGTATGCGATGACTTGAGGTGTATCTCAATTTTTACTTAGGAACTTTGGTACTATAAAACCGTCGCGACGACTGCAATTGATGCCTATTAAAAATTCCTTTTCGACAGTTAATTAACTGTTAGATCAAATGGGAAGGTTGCGACACTTGGAATGTGGAGTTCATTTATATGTTAAAAAGATTTTTACAAGTTGCGCTTATTGCGACCGCAGCCTCTTTACAGTCTGGTTGTTTGTATCTGGCATTTGAAAAGCATGGGGGGGCTTTTTTGGTTCCAGTCTCTGGCGAGCAGTTTGTTCATATTCCGAATGAAAAGTGGGATTCGACCAATAATGCCATGGTCTATTTTTACCGGCCTGATAGTCGATGGGCTTCAGATGAAATTGATGCTCCTAGTGTGTTTATAAATGATCATCGTTATGTAAGTCTCCGTGCAAATGGTTTTACCTGGCTTGAAATGGCCCCAGGGCCAAAGCAAATTACCATGAGGAGGCCGATTGGTCTCTTGTTAGGGTTCGAAGGGATTGGTGACTTTGCATTAAGTAAAATTGTGGATGCTGAATTTGAGGTTGAAGCCGGTAAAGTATATTACTTCAGGTACTCCGAAGTTGAAGCACCTTCTGCACCTAATCCTTCTCTAAGTCCAGATAACCCTTTGGCTCAGGGAGATATGCAGTTGGTCACCAGGGATGTCGCCATTAAGGAAATTGTAGATACTCGTTTCATTGAAAATCAGCCTCCTTTTGCAAAAAATTCGGCTGGTGTGTCCATTGTTGAACAAAACAAAGAAGATGATTTTAAGCGAGAGAAAGCACGCCTGGAAGCTGCGAAAGAGGAAGAGTTGGCACTGTTGAAAAATGAAGGCTATTGGAGAGAGTCTAAATGGTATTGGCCGTTTGGTGGTGGGCCAACAAAACGTCTTGAAAGCGATATCGCGCTTAAGGCGTTGGAAAAGAACAGGGAAGAGTATCTGACCGCGCTAGCGGAGGCGGAGAATAAAGGTGCTCCATGGTGGAAATTTTAGCTTGTAACCTGCTTATAAGGGCGTTGTAAGCAGGTTGTATGAAATACCCCGAGGGATAATTGGATTAAACATGGGGTGAAATCTAGGATAAAGCCCTAATTTTTGGCTCAGAGTTAAGATATTCCACTACACTAAATAAAAGTGATATAAAAAGTAGTTATAGCGGTGGTTTTAATTAACGCGGGGTTTTGCATTT
>JBFKTM010000571.1:0-2865 GCA_041636295.1 Oleiphilaceae bacterium | reverse complement strand
CTTAACGGTAATCATTGTCGGGTTAAAACCCGACCTACGCTAAAAATAGTCATTTTTGGATGCGAACTAGTCAGTTAAAAATGAACTAGGCTGCTGTGCAAAATATAATCAACTCGCTATGGATTTATACAAAAAGTTAACTATCTTTACAAAAAAGGGATGAACTGAAACAAATCAACAAGGCAGGAAAATTTCTTAGCACCAATATTTGTGGTGGGTGTGGAAATGAAAAAAATAGTAACTGTCCTCACGACGTTTTATATGGTCTTCTCATCAGGCTGTGCGCTTTTCGAACCCGCTGAAGAGATCGATATTGAAGCCCTACCGCCAACCGCAGCGGGCGAAGTAGTAACCGTAACGTCTCAGATTACCAATACGCTTGACGATGTAGAGCAAAGGGCTAATGGTGGAGTCTCTCTTCCCAGTTCAGATTTGGAATTGACCACTGATGGACGTAATCAGCAAACCATCGGCCTCCGCTTTACGCTTGATGTTCCCCAGGGCTCACAAATAACTGATTCATATATACAGTTTACGACTGATGAAGTGTCGACCGGGCCAGCTTCGCTGCAAATTGCGGCGGAAGATAGTGATAATGCAATCCCGTTCGAAAACTCATCGAACAACGTATCCAAAAGAACAACCACATCAAATACTACGAACTGGTCACCACCCGACTGGAGCAGCCGAAATGAAGCCGGTCCAGGGCAACGTACTCCCTCATTAGCTGATCTGGTTCAAGAAGTGGTTAATCGAGAAGGCTGGTCGGCTGGGAACAACATCGCCTTTATCATAACAGGCACAGGAACCCGTACGGCCGAATCTTTTGACGGCAGCCCAGATGGTGCGGCAAAACTGGTTGTCAGTTATGGGGTATCGGCCCCTCCTCCTGAACCACCACCAGAGCCATCAGAGCCGCCGGTCTCTTTATTTATATACCAAGGAAAATCATTCGACCCTGTGGTAAAACCGGTCTATGACATCGCTTACCGGGACGGATTTAAAAGCATTGATGTTGATGGTGACGGTCTGCCCGATAGTTGGGAAACCGCGTATGGCCTAGACCCCGCCAACCCCAATGATGCCACAGATCCAAGCATAGACCCTGATCAAGATTTACTAACCGCCCAGGAAGAGTTTTTAGCGGCCACCAATCCGAACGATATTGACACGGACGGTGATGGCTTACCCGATGGCTACGAAGTGCTCTATGGCCTAAGTCCAACTGATGGTGCAGATGCACTGTTAGATAAAGATGGCGATGGTTATAGCAATCTAGACGAATTTCTAGCGGGGACAGATCCTACAAATTCGAGCACTTTCCCCAGCGTTACCCCAACGTCCTATACCGTTGAGATCACCTGGGTCGCCCCTAGCCTGCGGGAGGATGGAAGCACCATGAGTGCCGAAGAGATCGCCAGTTTCAAAATATACTATGGTGCAACATCGGGAAGCCTGACGAATATCATAACGGTTGATGACCCGACAGCACGAAGTTATGTACAAGATTTTGATGCGGGCGTTTACTATTTTGCAGTTACGGCACTCGATACCGATGGCGCTGAAAGTGCCTTCTCAACGATTCAGCAGGTATCGGTGGGACAATAGATCATTATTAACAGAGGCCTTCAGCCAAATATTGAGGTTTTGGTTGAAGGCTTGCGTTGCTACACACCACAATAATAAAGAAATCTACAGAACCTAACTCGGCAATAAATTCGAATCACCACTAGTCAATGGTAGATGTATTGTTGCGCGAGGAAAGTAATAATGAAAATTAGCATTATGGGCTTGGGTTATGTCGGTTCAGTATCTGCTGCATGCCTTACACGAAACGGGCATTGGGTTGTCGGTGTTGACCCTAATAAAACGAAAGTAGATCTTATTAACTCTGGTTTAACCCCCATTATTGAGAAAGATGTCGGTGAAATCATACGCGCCGCTGTTGACGATGGTCAACTCACTGCAACAGTCGATACCTTAACAGCCGTTCTGGAAACAGATCTCTCATTAATTTGTGTAGGTACGCCGAGTATGCTTAATGGTAATCTCGACCTTACCTATGTACGTCGTGTCTGTGAAGAAGTGGGGCTGGCTTTAAGAGATAAAGTATCATTTCATACGGTCGTTATTCGAAGCACCATGTTGCCTGGTTCCATGCATGATGTCGTTATCCCTACCCTTGAAGAAAACTCTGGAAAAACCGCAGGTATTGATTTCGGGGTGTGCATAAACCCGGAATTTTTAAGAGAAGGCACCGCAGTCTATGATTTTTATCATCCACCCAAAACCGTTATAGGGTCACTGGATGATCGAAGTGCCGATACCGTGGCCCGTCTGTACGAATCCCTAGATGCCCCAACCATAAAAACGGATATGGCTACCGCAGAAATGGTGAAATATACCGATAACGTTTGGCATGCGCTGAAAATTGGATTCGCCAATGAAATCGGACTAATTAGTAAATCCGTTGGAATCGACGGCCACAAAGTGATGGATATATTTTGCAGTGACCGAAAACTTAACCTCTCACCCAACTATCTTAAACCTGGTTTTGCATTCGGCGGCTCGTGCTTACCCAAGGATGTACGCGCCCTCGCCTACAAAAGTAAAAGCCTAGACCTAACCCTGCCTATTCTGAACTCCATCCTGCATGATAATGAGCGTCATGTCGAACGGGGCGTGAAGATGATTACCTCTAAAGGAAAGCGCCGTGTTGGGATACTTGGCATTAGCTTTAAAGCCGGCACGGATGATCTGAGGGAAAGTCCGGTCGTTGAAGTAATTGAGCGCCTCTTGGGTAAAGGCTATGACCTGAAACTCTATGATTACAACGTTAACCTTGCAACGATCAATGGGGCCAAT
>JBFKTM010000570.1:0-2868 GCA_041636295.1 Oleiphilaceae bacterium | reverse complement strand
ATTCAGTATCCAGGCAAAAAAGTAAAACCGCGCGGTCGGATTACCGTGTTTCATCACGGTATAGGCAATCCAGGTCATCAATATGGCGTAAAGTAGTGTGGAAAATACCGCCCACTGTATCCCGGTAGTCAAATCGATATAGATCGAGATCAATAAGGAGATAATCGCTACATAGATAAACACCTTGATAGCAAAATCCAGATCTGGCTCCTTCTCTTTGGTTTCGAGAAATGAACGCGCCATCAGCAGGGCGAAGACCCAGGAAACCCAGATATAGTAGGACAGATTCTGCTTGTGAAACATAGGCAGAATTTCACCGAACAAGGCGAGCCCATGAGTTCGCTCGGTCACCAGAAAGATCAAGTACGAGATCATATACAAGATATAAAAAAGGAAGCTTCGCTCTCTGACCGAGAAGAACATAAACAGGTTATAAGCAATCATTACCAGCACGGCACCGATAAAGCCACCATACAACAGCTCTTCAACCGCAACCTGTTCGGCAAAGCCCTCAGGTGAGTAGATAAATAAAGGCAGGTGAATGGAAAAATCATTTTTTATTTTTAGATAGATGACCGCCTTCTCACCCTGCTCAAGAGAGAAGCGGTAGACCTGGGTAACATGATTAACATCACGTTCCCGTAGAGGTGTTTCATACCCCATCGACTTTTTAACCAGACGACTCGGCTGATATTTATCACCACTGATCAGGTAAAATTCGGATTCTTCCAGCAGTGGTAGGTCGAGCTGATACCACCACTCCGATGACGGCCTTTTGCCCCTATATTGAATCGGTAGTTTTATCCAGAAAGTCGAATTGCTATAGCCCAGGTTGAGAGGCCCCTCAGGAGCCATTTTGAACGCATGCTCCCGTTCGGTCTGCATAACCTCATCAATAGTCAAACGATTACTGGGGTCTTCAAAATATCGAATATCGGAATTAACCTCATACTCGTCACGAGCATCATTAAGCGCAAAGACCTTTTGCGGATAATAGCTCTCTGCAGCGGAAATTAACGATGGCATTAACCCGCACAGAGCGATAAATATCCAAATATAGATAATTGTCGGTGGTATATCCCGTTGCTGCAATCGGTGCACGCTCTCCCTTGCCCCTTAACTCACTATTTGAACCGCTATTCTGTCTCAGACAGGCCTCACTGTACAATAATTAAACACTTATTTTTCATGAGGCTAACTGTAACTTTAGACCTTTCCCTCCTTTTTGCCCCAGAAATATGTGATATTTATGGTGTTTTTTGTTACTAACTGAACGACCGAATAAAAATAACACGACCCGAGAGCGTAAATCATGAATAAATCCACACGTATTCTGTTCATCATTACCGTAGCGATCATGCCAATTTTACTGATCGCAACACTCCCCAATACGATTGATGCAGCCGCTTACTACCCGTCACAACCACAACCGATGGATGGCCCCTGGCAACCCAATAATGATCTGTTAGCGGCAGATCTGCTCGCCAGTGGGAAGATTAGAGGGCCAGAGGATGTCGATGTTGATACACAGGGCAATGTCTACGCCGGGTTGACCGATGGCAGAATCGTGAGGATAGATCTCCAAGGGGAGGTTCACGATTTTGCTCATACCCAGGGCCGCCCCCTCGGACTTCACTTTGACGCTACGGGCAACTTAATTGTTGCTGACGCACGGAAAGGATTGCTCTCTATTGATCCGCACGGTGTCGTTTCGACGCTAGTCTCAGAAGTGGACGGTATTCCCATCAACTTCGCAGATGATCTTGATATCAGCGGTGATGGTATCATCTACTTCAGCGACGCCAGCAGCCACTATGGCATCGACAATTTTATGTTAGACCTGCTAGAAACCAAACCCCACGGCAGGCTGCTCCGCTATGACCCGGCCACCCAGAAGACCAGAGTGGTACTGTCTAACCTCTATTTTGCCAACGGTGTTGCCTTGTCGCAAAACGAAGACTTTGTGCTCGTTGCCGAAACCTCGCGATATAAAGTCACCCGTTATTGGTTAGCAGGCCCCAAAAAGGGCACCAGCGATACGTTTATTGATCGCCTCCCCGGATTCCCAGACGGCATCTCCTCAAATCGCAACGGAACATTTTGGCTAACACTGGCCACACCTAGAAATTCCCTAATGGACCAACTCCACCCCCATCCCTGGATAAAGAACCTTTCAGCGAAACTGCCCAAAGCACTCCAACCTAAGCCAATCCCCTACGGAATGGTGGTGGCACTGGATGAAAAAGCGACTGTACTGACCACGCTGCACGACCCCTCTGGCGAGCACCTTCGGGAGATCACTTCGGCACAACAGGTCAATGACAAACTCTATTTGGGTACCCTGCATGGCGATCGAATCGGTGTTATTACACTCAGTTCAGAGAAAATACGTCTATAAAGCGGGCGTAGGTCACTGATAGCATACCCTGTCATTGAATTCAGTGGGTTGAATAGGGAGAATGGGCAATATTTTTTATTAGCAATATTTAACAGGGATATCATGAGATTATTAACACTGGTTTCGTTGGCAGCACTATCTTTAGGTTTAGTTGGCTGCGGGGGCGGTGGCAGTACCGCGTTAGGGGATAATGGACAGCCTATATGCCTCAATACAGCCCAACCATTTGATTATCAGAGAGATACATTATTGGTCAGTAATAATCTCGAACGCACACACAGTTGGGATTTCCTTCATGCGATTAAACCATCTGAAGTAGTTACCGATGATCAACAAGCCGTAATAGACTTTTTTAAAGCAAAAGTTGCTCAGTCTTACGTTCCCGAAGGAGACATTGACTCAGAAACAGGTATAACCTCTTTCAATAACCCTATTGATAGCATGGAACAAGTTATTGCCAACGATGAGGT
>JBFKTM010000569.1:0-2868 GCA_041636295.1 Oleiphilaceae bacterium | reverse complement strand
CGCCGATCAGCGTATGCCTGCTATGACGGGGGCAGAGCTATTTAAGGTGGTTAAGGAGCGTTTTCCCGATACGTTACGAATCATTTTAAGTGGTTATACCGAATTGGAGAGTATCACCTCCGCCATTAATGAGGGTGCCATTTTTAAGTTACTATTCAAACCCTGGGATGACGAACAACTGCTGAATGAGATTAGAGGTGCCTTTTCTATTCAGCAGATGAAGGCCCATAATAGACAGTTGATGGATGATTTGCGGGCGATCAATGCTGACCTTGAACGGAGAGTAGAAGAGAAGACCCAAGCCTATATAGTGAGCTCACGAGCCTTACAGGTATCACAAGATATATTGGAGTATTCACCATTCGCGATGGTGGGAATCTCTGATGAGAACGTGATAGTTATGGCCAATGAAGCTGGCCGAGCGTTGATTGGCAAGAACACCATTATTGGACGGACTGCCGTTGAAGTTTTACCCAAAGAAATACTGGATGCGTATAATCGATTGCAGGCGAACTCAGATTCACTGATGCCACTTTCGCTGTCGTTCGAATCAGCAAGTAAAACCTATAATGTCGTATTATCGAGTTTTAATAATCAGAAGGGGATGAGTGGCGTGGTGATTGTCGGGGTTGTAGACAACACATAACAAGGCCTGTATTGTTAGTTATTACAAGGAGGGGAGGTCAGAGGAAAGGCGGCTTGCGTACTGTTTTTCTATGAAATGTATCAGATGCTGTTCTCTAAGGGGGTGGCTGAAATAGTAGCCCTGTCCGTAGTCACACTCGAACTCTTTTAACAATCTCGCTTGAGGTTCATACTCTATCCCTTCTGCAATAACTTTAAGGTCTAGCCCTTTAGCCATGGCAAGAATTGCACGAATGATAGTCACGCTCTTGCCTTCTGTGCCCACGCCCAGCACAAACGATCGATCAATTTTTAAGAAGTCAATTGGGAACTTACTTAGATACTGCAGTGATGAATAACCGGTTCCGAAATCGTCAATCGACAAGGAGAGGCCGAGGTTTTTGAGCTCGTGAAGGGTCTCAATAGCTTTGTCACCGGTATCCATTAACACACTTTCTGTTAGCTCCAGCTCTATCAACGAAGGGTCTATCCCAGACTGCTGAATGATTTTGCATACCCGTGTTGAGAACCCCGCCTCCTGGAACTGCTTAACTGATACATTCAGAGCCAACGGAATCTGGGGCAGAGATCGATGCTGCCATGCGATCATCTTCTGACATACTTTCTTTAACACCCATTCGCCAATGGACACAATCAACCCTGTCTCTTCGGCTATCGGAATAAACTGCATGGGGGAGATAACGCCCATTTCGGGGTGTTTCCAGCGAAGCAGCACTTCCGCTCCGGTGATGATACCGGTTGCCAGGTCAACCTTTGGTTGATAAACCAGAAATAGCTCATTGTTGTCGATTGCTTTATGTAAGTCATTTTCCAGAACTAATCGTTCACCGGCGCGTTCATTCATTATCGACTGGTAAAATAGAAAACCATTGGTACCTTTGCTTTTTGATGCATACATGGCGACATCAGCGTTTTTTAGCAGGGTTTCAATGGTCAGTCCGTCATCTGGGTAGACGCTAATGCCAATGCTAGCCGAGGCGTTGATTTCGTTGCCTAGAATCTTAAAAGGGGAGGTTAGCTGACTGTTTAAAATAGCGGCAATTTTGGCAACGGACTCTTTTGATTGTACCTTCTCCAGCAGTAAAATAAACTCATCGCCTCCTAGCCTGGCTAGGGTGTCAGACTTTCGCAATACATCCTGAAACCGTTGAGACACCTGTATTAGCAACTGGTCGCCAATGGAGTGTCCGAGGGTGTCGTTGATATGTTTAAAACGATCGAGGTCGATAAACATCACCGCAAAGACCTGGTTATAGCGTTTAGATAGGGAAAGCGCATGCTGAATGCGATCTTCATACAAACGTCGATTCGGCAGGCCAGTCAGGGAGTCATAGGTCGCTAAATAACGCAGCTCATCTTCAATTTTCTTACGTTGAATTACATCACTGAGAGAACCGATAAAGCTGGGCTTGTTACACCCGACAGGCGTACCTACGGAATGAATTGATAGCCAAAAGATCACAACATCATCGGGATTATCTGTATGACTGAATCGTATCTCTCCTTCCCACTTATTTGACCTTTTGAGAGTGTTCTTTAGCTTGCGGAAAAACTCAAAATCATGGTGCTCAGAGAAAATCGTTGCCAAATTACAATCTTTTAGGAACTCTTCATTGTAGTTTGTTAATTGGGTCAAGGCGGTATTTACGGCCAGTATTTTCAGGTCAAGATCGAACACGATGACCGGTTCTTTGCTACTTTCGAATACGGCTGTCAGTAATCGACGTTGTTGTTCTGCAATATATCGCTCAGTAATATCCCTCAGGGTTGCGCTGATGCAGCCTGCTTTATTGTTGAATCCGCTATTGCTGTGTCTACAGGTGAACTTTACCCAGAGCCACTCTCCCCGGAAACTTTTGATTCGGCACTCAGTCTGAAAAGGGCGATTATTGTTATGTGGACCATCATCTATAATCTGACTAAATAGCTCAATATCGTCGGGGTGGATCAGGCTAAGCAGAGTACGTTGACCTTTATTTAGCGTTCCCTGTGGGAACCCTAGAAGGTGATGGGCATGTTTATCAAAATACTCGTTATGCGTACCCGAATCACGCTCCCAAAAGCCATCGTTCCGGTCACTTGATAACAAGGCAATCTGTTTATCTTTTGTTACTACCTGACGACCTTTATTGAGTACGGCTGTTTTCAATGTTCTAAATCTATTAATAACATAATCAAGCTCTTTAATATGAACGGGAGGCTGAGGGCTGGGCGGCGTGTTTT
>JBFKTM010000568.1:0-2871 GCA_041636295.1 Oleiphilaceae bacterium | reverse complement strand
ATGCTGGACCACATCTTACAACAGGACTATTTAGAGAATGACGTGCTGGCACTCGACAACTATTCGGATCAATCAGTTATTCTTAACAGCAGGTTATGGAAAAGACTGTTTTCTTCAGAGATTACACCCCCTACCCTGGTATCCATCGAGTTGGAAAGAGTTGTCACAAAGTTATTAGAAACTGACCTTAAAAACACTGAGAGTCTTGTGTATTTATTATTGTTTGAAGAAAAAGCGATCCACCGTCTTCATTCAAGCCTGAACATA
The DNA here is from genome assembly GCA_041636295.1 of Oleiphilaceae bacterium. Taxonomy (GTDB): domain Bacteria; phylum Pseudomonadota; class Gammaproteobacteria; order Pseudomonadales; family Oleiphilaceae; genus Alkalimarinus. Next base: position 2,604 of record JBFKTM010000568.1, on the reverse strand, counting down.
ATGGGGGACACTTCAACCTTTCTATTTTGGGGAATAGACCCACTCGGCAGAAGAATACCGCTGGGGTTTGAAAACAGCCGAAATGAACTAATCGGTTACAGTGACCAAGGTAACCGGTTTACTATAGCCTTAACACCGTCTTCCATTTCACAAGCTTTAGTCGATGGTCGTCTCCTTCCATCACTCTTTATCTGTTTTGCGGTCATTGCTTTTGCGAGAGGAGTTGTCTGTGCGGGCGGCTATTACCAGGCACAGTACCTGCCTAAAATGCAGCAGTGTGTTGTGTCCGCGCTCAAAGCGTCTCCAGAGTGGCAAGGTATTATCGATCATGTTCAATCAGTCAAGACAACCACTTATATATCGGGGATGCAGGCGGTAATGAGTCAGTTTAGCCCCGGTGAGCTACTGCCGGCAGGTCCAATAGAGATGATCGCCGCTGGCGGGCTCACGCCAAACAATCTGGCCTGCATGGAATCGATCACAGTAGAACAGGCACATATGGCCTCTGTTATTGATACCGTCTCAGATGTTATGCCTGAAATTATCAAAGTACCTGAACTGGTTGGCTGGAAACAAGCTCTGGCAAAAGAGAGTCACTATTTGCTTAATCGCAGCAATATAGTCATTAAGTCATTGGGTAGCCACAACAAGTAATCTAATTGGTTGAGTTTCAATAATTTAAAAGGAGTTAAATCATGAAAACAGCAATAAAGACGCTAATATACTTACTAATTTCGTCCCTTTGTACCGTCGCCATCGCCACTCCCCAGCAGCCATTCAAAGCATCTCCAATAACCAATAGTGACAAACCATGGCGTATAGGATATTACGAAGGCGGCCCTTATATTGAGTACCAAAAAGTACTGACCGCCACGGTAAAGGGTCTGATGGATTTGTGTTGGATAGAAACCCAAAAGATCCCAAACCAAGAAGGGGAGCAAACAGACGCGTTGTGGAAGTGGCTGACGACAAATCTTAACAGCGACTACATTGAGTTTGTAAATAATGGACACTACTCTGCTGGCTGGGAGGATGAATCCAGAGAAAACCTGAAGCAACAGGTTATTCAACGATTGGCAAAAAAACAGGACATTGACTTGATGATTGCGATGGGAACATGGGCTGGCCAAGACCTTGCCAATAACAAACACAGCACTAATACCCTAATACTCTCCTCAAGCGACCCTATCGCTTCGGGCATCATTAAAAGTATTGATAACTCCGGGTTCAAGCACGTTCATGCCACCGTGGACCCAGACCGCTATGAGCGACAGCTACGAGTGTTTCATGACATTACCGGCTTCAAGAAACTCGGCATCGCCTATGAAGACACTCAAAATGGCCGAAGTTATGCTGCGATGGATACGATTAAATCGCTCAGTGAAGAGATTGGCTTTAGTATAGTTCCCTGCCACACTAAAAGTGATATTAAAGATATTCGCTTTGCAGAACATAGTGTTGTTCGCTGCTTTCAACAGCTGGTCGAAACAGCAGACGCCATTTATGTAACAGAGCAAGGGGGCGTTACCAAAAACACTTTGCCCGTCTTGGTTCAGACAGCAAACCGTCATCATATCCCAACCTTCTCTCAGTCAGGTTCAGAAGAGGTTAAACACGGTATTCTAGCCAGTTTATCCCAAGCAAACTTCAAATTTTTCGGTGAATTTCATGCAACAACGGCCGCACAGATTTTTAATGGAGCGAAGCCTTCTGAACTAAACCAACACTTTAAAGAGCCACCCAGAATGGCAGTCAACCTAAAGACTGCGGAGATAATCGGGTTCAATCCCCCGCTTCTTTTATTAGGTGCAAGTGATGAAATTTATCAGGAGATAACCCAACCAAAATAGTTAAAAGGTCTCTACTTTTGACGATTTGCGCTGCACCGGTAGGTAGTGTCGCGCGGACTGAATTCGGTTGCTCCCCAATAACGGGCTAAACTGATAGAAAGCGGCATTGACAGCCAAATACAAAAAGGAATATTTGTATGTTGCTATCGAAACGTCTCATTTACCGCTGTCAATTGATGGCAATATTATTCATTGGATTATTGAGCAATGAAAGTACAGCGACGACCCATGAATATAATCAATACCCGCCGGATACCGCGATAAAACAGTGGAGACTCGCCTATTATGAGGGTGGAGACTATTCGGGGTACAGTGAATACCTAATCGCAACCGTTAAAGGACTAATGGAACTGGGCTGGATTGACCCAATAGATATACCACCGTTGTCGGGCACGAGACTGGTATGGTCATGGTTAGCTGAAAATACCAAAAGCGAGTTCATTTTATTTGATGCGGCGCACTTTTATACTGCCAATTGGGATCAAAAACACCGTCATAAAATTCGATCGGAGTTAATTCATACGCTATCCCATTCTTCAACCATCGATATGGTGTTGGCAATGGGGACATGGGCCGGCCAGGATTTAGTTAATAACCAACACAACACCCCTACATTTATTATATCGGCCAGTGACCCCATTAAGTCGGGCATTATCAGCAGCATTGACGATTCAGGATATGATCACGTTTTCGCTAGAGTATCGCCTCATCGTCATGAACAACAGATAGCGCTTTTCCATGAACTCATTAAATT
>JBFKTM010000567.1:0-2871 GCA_041636295.1 Oleiphilaceae bacterium | reverse complement strand
GGCCCAGAGCATTAGACACTACGATATAAAAGGCAAGGAGCAAGGAGCAAGGAGCAAGGAGCAAGGAGCAAGGAGCAAGGAGCAAGATACAAGGATAAAGTTGAAAGGTACAAGATATTAGGATAAAGGTGAAAGGTACAAGATATTAGGATAAAGGTGAAAGAGGTCTTTTTGGAGTTTCCCCCCTATCGGTAAAAATATTAATCCCATCTCCATGACACGGTTTCCTAAACACCGGTCTGCCCCCTTAAAATTTCAAAATTCATGACGACTTACGAACCGTAAGCAGATACCGCCAACAACCATCGATTTAAACGCTAACCGCTATTTATTCGTTAGTTTTTTGCTATTCGCGATTTCCAATTAGCCTTAAAATTCCACGCTCTTGAATCAACTGGTGTTGGAGAAAAGACACAATGCCCTTTATCACACTGTCACATTTGCTGTTAATCGGGGTCGCGGCTATTTGGGGCTTTGCCTTTGTTGCCCAAAGTGCGGGAATGGACCACCTCGGCCCCCATAGTTTTAATGCCGCTCGCTTTTTGCTGGGTGCACTATCGCTATTGCCGCTTTGGTTGCTCATGTCAAAAAAGCGGCTACCGCAGGGCAGAACCTTGCTGATTGGAGGATTGGCCGCAGGCACCATCATGTTCGGGGGGTTCAGTTTTCAACAGATAGGCTTACTATACACCACTGCGGGTAATGCCGGTTTTATTACCGGAATGTATATTGTGATGGTGCCGGCGTTTGGCATATTGTTGGGTCACAAAACGAATATTCAAACATGGGGCGGCGTTATTCTGGCCGTTCTTGGACTTTATGCGCTAGCGGCTGGCCCTAATCTCTCTATTGGCTACGGAGATCTATTGGAGTTAATCGGCGCCCTATTCTGGACTGCCCACGTCATCGTAATCGGTTGGCTTTCCCGCAAGGTCGATGCCATCAGCCTATCCATCAGTCAGTTCCTGGTCGCTGCCATCCTGGCCTCTATTGCCGCCTTTTTATATGAGACTCCCAGCCTGCCAAACTTCCAGTCAGCCTGGTTGCCCTTACTCTATGCAGGGATAGCCTCAAGTGGTATCGCTTGTACCTTACAGATTATTGGGCAGCGAAAGGTTGACCCCGGAATAGCCGCCTTGATTCTCTCCACCGAGGCGGTGTTTGCAGTATTTGGTGGCTGGCTGTTGCTCGACGAACAGTTCGGAAGCAAGGAGTTTCTAGGCTGTAGCCTGATGCTGGCGGGCATGCTGCTCAGTCAGTGGCCATCCAGACAACGTAGTGAAATAGTCGCTCAACACTGACGGGCGACTATACGCGATTATCGATTAAAAAAGGTGTCGGGCAGGGCTCGGTCTACGGGTGTTGACAAGATCATCATGGTATTGGTGTCACTCAGGTCGCAAAAAGATTCCAGAATGGCATCTAACTGTGACATCGATTCCACGGCCAATTTGACCAGAAATGCCTGCTCGCCCGTCACATTATGGCACTCAATAACCTCAGCATAACTCAATATCAGCGCCTTGAACTCCCGCTCTTTGGTGCGAAATACTTTACACTGTACCAACGCCACAATGGGATACCCCAACCTATCGAGGTCAACCTTGAGCGAATAACCGGTAATAATGCCTGCACTCTCCAGCTTGCGAATTCTCTCAGCCACCGCAGGTGCTGAGAGATGTACTCGCTTACCCAATTCGGCATAGGAGAGACGGGCATTTTTCATCAACTCTGCCAGGATTTTGCGATTAATTGAGTCATTCATTTTTTACAAAACCATCACCGCAACCCACCCTGCCACCAACAGCGGCACGTTAAAGTGAAGAAACGTAGGTATTACGGTATCACGCATATGGTTATGCTGGCCATCTGCATTTAACCCTGCACTGGGGCCCAGGGTTGAGTCTGAAGCAGGCGAACCCGCGTCACCTAACGCGCCGGCCGTACCGATCAACGCCACAATGGCCATTGGGCTAAAGCCCAGTTGCACACAGAGGGGTACATAGATGGCTGCGATGATGGGAATAGTGGAGAAGGATGAGCCAATCCCCATGGTCAATAACAGTCCAACCACCAGCAGCAACAAGGCAGCTAACGCTTGATTATGATCCAGCCATTGACCCGCACCACTCACCAGTGAATCGATATGCCCAGTGGTTTTGAGTACCTCTGAGAAACCCGAAGCGGCTATCATGATAAAGCCAATGGAGGCCATCATTTTGATCCCATCAATCAACACCCCTTCAGATTCATTCCAGCGAACCACGCCGGTGACTGAAAAGAGAACAAAACCGGCCATAGCCCCTAGTACCATTGAGCCCAGTATTAGCTGTACCGCAAACGCCACACCAATCGCCAGTGCTGCGACCAGTAAAGATTTCTTGTCATAGTGCCGCTCTACGTGTTCTGCCCGTTCGATAACGGCCAGATCATATTGGCGTTTTCCACGATAGCTGAAAAACACCGCCACCATTAAACCGATCAACATTCCCAAGGCAGGAATAGCCATAGCAGTGACCACAGAAACATCGTCTACCGCTAGCCCGGCCTCTACCACTTTGCCCAACAGAATATCATTGAGATAGATATTGCCAAATCCGACAGGCAAAAACATATAGGGTGTCACTAAACCAAAGGTCAGTACACAGGCTACCAAACGGCGATCCAGTTGCAGTTTTGCCATAACCAGTAACAGTGGTGGAATCAAAATAGGGATGAATGCAATGTGAATAGGTATGAGGTTCTGCGAAGCGATAGAGACCAACAGCAACAGTCCCAACAACCCATTTTTCAGCCAGAGAAGACGTGCGCCTTCGGCATCCTGACCAAGTCGCTTAAGAATCATTTCAGCTAACAGGTGTGGTAGCCCAG
>JBFKTM010000566.1:0-2878 GCA_041636295.1 Oleiphilaceae bacterium | reverse complement strand
AGCGTCTGAGGTTCGCTAAAGTTAAATGAGGGTACGCGCTTAAGGGTTCTATTTTCGGTGAAATGATAGAGATCACCCGATAGTAAAATGGGGCCTGTCTGTTCCAGATCTACAAACAGCACCTGATGCCCTGGCGTGTGGCCAACAGCGCGTTTAACAACCACCTTGCCATCACCGAACACATCCAGATCGCCGCTGATGACTTTCATTGTAGATGGGTCTAATGCGTTATAGCTTTCAGGCGCGAAGCCATATTGGGTCGCTGATTCGCCAAATGCGGCGTCGTACTCTTCTTGTTGAATGATGAGTTTGGACTGAGAGAAGAGGTTGGCGTTACCCGTGTGATCCCCATGAAAATGAGAGATACCGAAATAGTCGATGTCAGTGGGGGATATACCAATATCTGTCAACTGATCGCGCAAGGGGTTTTTAACACTTAGATGAAACGCACCATCCCAGACATCAATACCCTCCGCACTGATCTCATCGTTTAGGCCGGTGTCCCATAATAAAGTGCCATCGGGATGCTTGATTAAGTAACAGCGGTTGACAAACTGCTTCGTTACACCCTGATTGAAACCGGGCGAAAATAGAGAAAGGTCTCGGGTCTCAATATCGCCACAGTCAAATACATAGAGCTGAGTGCTCTCTTGCTCCGTTTGGAGAGACGCACAGCTGCTTAGGGTGGCAACCACAAGAGGCAGTGCAAACGAGGTAAGTTTGTTTCTAAAGGCGTGGAAGTTCATTGAAAAGTCCTTTTGGTTAACGGTTGATCCTTGGTGCTATTGATAGCCTTTGTGTAACTATATGGTAAGTTGCTGGCATTGAATAGTGGTGCCGCTGCATCAATCCTGATTTCCTTGCCAGATCAGTTCATTGAGCCTTTTATAGTCAGACAAGGTGCTGCTGAAACCCGTTAGTTAAGGGTTATTGTTAAGGATATTACAGGGGGGAATGGTAAAATCTGGCTCTCGATGATCAACCGTTTTGTATGAAATTTATGTGACAGTCAACACATAACGTTCCCCGATAAAGCATCTCACTTCTCTCTGACTCAACTATCTTTAAATAGGTTGCGATCATTTATTGCGTAGTTTTTCCGAGATTCTCTTTAAAGCAACCCAGTAAGTGGTGAGCACCATTCAACAACAAACAATAATCGCCACCCATTGAACGGCACAGGTTCAACGAGGTTGGCTAAGACTGTTCAGGGAGCAAGGATATGAGAATAGCAGCAAGGTTAACGGCATGTTGTATCGTACTTATTACCATGGTTATCACGTCGGCGGCGAATGCCTCCGGGTATACCTCAACCCGGTATCCGCTTGTGCTGGTACATGGTTTTATGGGATTCGATCAGTTTGCCGGTATTGATTACTTCTATCGGGTTCCCGGTGATTTAAGACAAAGCGGCAGCAGTGTTCATGTGGTTAAGTTGTCTGCTCTAAATAGCAATGAGGTGAGGGGCGAGCAGCTGGTCAGCCAGATAGAGGGGATTATTGCATTAACCGGGGCAGAGAAAGTCAATTTGGTGGGGCATAGTCAGGGCGGTTTGGCTGCACGTTATGCGGCCTCAATGATTCCCGGTCAGGTCGCGTCGGTGACGACGATTGCGTCACCCAATCAGGTGACTGGCTTTCCGTTAGGTGAGTGGGTCAGTATGGATTATCCGATAGGCACCCCAGAAGGTGATCTGGTGAACCATGTGTTGACCGCGTTGTCGCAACTGGTTGATCTATACTCCGGTGTGGATTCAGGTCTGTCGCACCTCGCTCAAAGTTATGAGGGCTTTTTAAATTCAATTAACGTGGCAGGTTTAACTCAGTTCAATACCGACCACCCACAGGCTTTGGCAACATCCAGTTGTGGCAGTGGTGCGGCAGTAGTGGATGGCATTCGTTACTACTCATGGAGCGGAGCGAAAGTAGCGACTAATCTGTTTGATATTTCAGACTATGCTTTGCTTATGGCCAGCGAAATTACCGGACAGGATAGTGATGGACTGGTTACCCGTTGTGGTAGTCATCTTGGGGAGGTTATTCGCGACAATTATCCAATGAATCACCTCGATGAGATTAACCACTTGTTTGGTTTTTATGGCCTTTTTGCGACGAATCCGATGGTCACTTATCGATCCCATGCGAACCGCTTGAAGAATGTAGGTCTTTAGTATCTGCCAGCTGCTAATAAGAAGAGCGTTAAAAGGGAAGTGATGGCTTCCCTTTCCAATGCTCCAGCCAATTAATCAGCTCATGGGAGGGCATCGGCTTGGCCACGAAAAAGCCCTGTGCGACCTCACAACCGAGGGACTCCGCCATATCCCAGTCATCACTATTCTCAACGCCTTCCGCTACAATGCGCAGACTCAACTGTTTGGCCAACGCGGCACTGGATTCAAATATCGCTTTGGCCGCCTGGTCGTTACCTGCGCCATGGACGAAACTGCCATCTATCTTGAGTTCATCGAAGGGCACCGACTTTAGGCGTTCCAACGAGGAGTAGCCAGTACCGAAATCGTCAATAGATAGCCCCAGGCTTTTTAAACGGATGCGTGTCAACACTTCCAGCATGGCGACCATATCGTGACCCAAGTGCGTTTCGGTAATCTCAAGTATGATGCCATTGGGATCTAAACCACGTTTCTGGCATAAGGTTTCAATCTTTTCCGGCAGGTTTAGACGGGTTGCTGAGGCCGATGAAATATTGACGGCAACAGTAAAGTGGAGATTTCTTGCGCGCCATAACGTGATCTGATCAAGCGCTTTTTCGATGATGGTGTCGGTGAACTCATCAATAAGTTGGCTCTCTTCTGCCATCGGAATAAATGCGCCGGGGCCGAGGATGCCGTGAATGGGGTGTTGCCATCGAGCCAATGCTT
>JBFKTM010000565.1:0-2879 GCA_041636295.1 Oleiphilaceae bacterium | reverse complement strand
CGCGAGGATTGTTTATTGCGGTTAAAGCGCAAGATTCATTCAGCAGAATGTTGGCAGGTAGTTTAACGCTGACATTTTTTGTTTATGTGTTTGTAAATATTGGTATGGTCAGCGGAATATTGCCGGTTGTCGGTGTCCCTCTGCCACTGGTAAGCTATGGCGGAACCTCTATCGTGACACTGATGGCTGCGATTGGTGTATTAATGTCCATCCATACCCATAAAAAAATGTTGGGCAAGTAGTATCGAGTGATTAAATATACGTAATAATGGTACGATTTCATCACACAATTTAGTACATTGAGTTTGACTGGTAGCCGATCAGTGAAGGTTCTTAACCACCGATTTTTCACGTCCGGTATGTGGCATTTGCGTTTCTAATACAAAAAAAAGGAATTAACACGTTGAATTTCACCTTGATCCCATTACGTAATGCAGTATCGACATTGACAGTCGCAGCTCTGGCTATGTTGATGGGTTATAGCGGTATAGTCTCTGCGAACTATCTGGAGCATGATGATGTAAAACAGTTCGTGCTGGAGATGGTTGAAAAGCACGAATTTAGTCGTACTGAACTTGAAGCCCTGTTTGCGGAAGCCGAAAAAAAGCAGAGTATCCTTGATGCGATTGCCCGACCCGCAGAAAAGCGGCTTGAATGGCGAGAATATCGTAAGATTTTTCTAACGAAAGACCGAATAGCGCGAGGCAAGGCCTTTATCGCTGAGCACAAGGAAGTATTGGAGCGAGCTGAAAAGACCTATGGTGTGCCGAAGGCAATCATTGCCGCGATTATCGGTGTAGAAACCCGGTATGGTAAAAATAAAGGAGGCTACCGAGTCATTGATTCGTTATCGACACTGGCATTTGATTATCCTCCTCGCAGTAAATTTTTCAAAAGCGAACTTGAGCAGATGCTACTGTTGGCTCGCGAGCAGAAATTTAATCCACTGGAGCTAACAGGCTCCTATGCCGGTGCCATGGGTTATGGACAGTTTATTCCGAGTAGCTACCGCAACTTTGCCGTTGATTTTGATGGTGATGGTGTCGCTGATATATTGAATAATCCTGTGGATGCTATAGGTAGTGTGGCAAACTATTTCAAAAAGCACCGATGGCTTGAAGGCGAGCCAGTGACAGGCAAAGCCCGAGTGGAGGGGAGTGCCTATGAAAACGCACTGTATTCTAACCTTAAGCCCAAGCACTCTCTGGAAGAGATGGCTGACTGGGGTATTCAGTCGGAGAGTCAGTTTGATCCCAAGGCCAAGGCTAAGCTGATCAAATTGGAGGGAGAAAAAGGCACTGAATTTTGGGTTGGATTGCATAACTTTTATGTTATCACCCGCTATAATCATAGCCACCTATATGCAATGGCAGTCTATCAATTATCAGAAGAGTTAAAGTAATCATAGGAATACCTATGGGTGATGAAGTTTATTCACCGCAGTGATGAAAATATGACAAACGGAAGCATGGGGACGATCAATGGCAAGTAAGAGTACTAACAAAAAGCCTGCGCAATGGGAGCGATTTCAGTCTCCTGCGTGGCTTTTGCTGGCTGTGATACTGGCAGGGTGCTCTACAAGCTCACGGTATAGTATGGATACTGATGCCGCACCCGATGTCGAGTTTGATGTTGGCAATTTGCCTGATCCGGTACCGATTTACGAGCCGCCAAGCCGTGGAGGTAATAAGTCACCTTATACGGTGTGGGGGCGCTCCTATAATGTGTTGCCGACGGCAGAGGGTTATCGAGAGCACGGTGGTGCCTCCTGGTATGGGGCGAAGTTTCATGGCCACCTGACGTCAAACGGCGAAGTCTATAACATGTACGAGATGTCTGCCGCACACAAGACGCTGCCATTACCGACCTATGTGAAGGTGACCAATCTGGATAATGGCCGAAGTGTTGTTGTGAGAGTTAATGATCGTGGCCCATTCCATGACGGACGTATCATCGATTTATCTTATGCTGCCGCCAAAAAACTGGGTTATTACTCCAAAGGCACCGCACAGGTCGAAGTTGAAGCGATAACGGTTGCACCTGATGCCACCATTTCTCAACAAGCATCACCGATGCAAATAGAGTCCGGCAATAGTGATGTTAAAGGGCGCACTGAACGACTGGCATCGGGTTATGGCTATTTTATACAGGTGGGGGCTTTTTCTTCCATGCAGGCGGCTCAACAGTTAAAACAGCGTCTCAATGAGACCACTCAGCAGAAAGCTTTTGTGACGACATCTAACGACACGGCAAAGGTGTTCCACCGGGTGCGTATGGGGCCTTTTTATGATCTTCAACAGGCGAGAGTGCTGTTACAGCAGTTGGAGCAATCAAATATCGGTTCTCCTATGATAATTACTCGTCCGGTCCAACGAACGGGGTGAATCCTGCTCTAGGATAGGGTAGTATTTCACAAGCGTTAGTCGAGCCTCCCAGGAAGGGGGGCTAATCTTACAGTCAAACTATAATCAATTAGAGTCTTTTCTATGTTAACCCGGAAAGTTAATCACTTATTCTGGCCCGTCTTCTTTGTGTTTGCTTTGCTTGTTACGATGAGTGGGAACGTTTTGGCGCAACCGGCACTCATCCCCGCGCCCCCTCAAATTGCGGCTAAGTCTTATATATTGATGGATGCGACTAGTGGTGAAATTATCGTTGAAGAGAATGCCCGAGAGCAGCTTCCGCCCGCTAGTCTAACGAAAATGATGACCGCCTATATCGTCGAATATGAAATGGCACAGGGTAATGTTTCGCCCAGCGACGAGGTACTAATCAGCGTAAAAGCTTGGCGTACCGGTGGTTCAAAAATGTTTATCAAGGAGGGCAATCGCGTTTCGTTGGAAGACCTCCTCAAGGGAATTATCATCCAATCTGGCAAT
>JBFKTM010000564.1:0-2895 GCA_041636295.1 Oleiphilaceae bacterium | reverse complement strand
TGGCGTTATTCTGAGCCGGTAACGGCATTAGCATCCTGGTCTCAGGGGTACTATGGAAACCTGGTTGAATCACTCGAAGCGGAAAGTGGCATTGATCCTGAGTTGAGTCGCCATGGTTTATTGATGTTGTCGGTGGGTGACGAAGCTAGCGCACTTCGCTGGGCGGAACGGCATAACAGTTGGGCGGAGCCGATTACAGCAGACGAGGTATATCGCCTAGAGCCTCATTTACGTGAGTCGGTTACTGGCGCATTGTGGATGCCGCAGGTTGCCAGTATTCGCAACCCTCGGTTAATGCGGGCGCTCTATCAGAGCTTGCAAAATGAGCCGCTGGTAACCCTTCTGGAAGAACATACTGTTTCAACACTTGATGTTGAATCGGGGCGTGTGAGAGGTGTGGTTACCCGTGATCGCGTAGTGGAAGCTGACAATGTTGTTGTGACGGCTGGGGCCTGGTCAGGAGGATTGTTAGAGTCGGTTGGTGTGGTGCTGCCGGTAGAGCCCGTACGAGGCCAGATGATCCTGTTCAATGCCAAACCGGGGATAGTGAACCGGGTTGTAATGAGTGATGGTAAATACGTTATTCCCAGGCGGGACGGCCGAGTGGTCGCAGGTAGTACACTGGAGCATGTCGGGTTTGATAAACAGGTTACGAATATCGCGAAACAGGCGCTGGCGGATATTGCGATTGATATGTTTCCCGCATTGGCAGACGCACAAATTGAACATCATTGGGCGGGGTTAAGACCTGGTGCCCCTAAAGGTATTCCGTTTATTGGCCCAGTACCTGAAGTAGAAAATTTATTCGTTAATACCGGCCACTTTCGCAATGGTTTGGTGTTGGCTCCAGCATCAGTTCGGTTATTAACCTCACTGATGCTGAATCAGCCGACACCTGTTGATCCTGCCGCCTATGCTCTCACTACACGAATGCTATGACCTAGCTGTAAAAACTATGCGCCAAATTAGTGGTGCATATGGTTCATCGGAGCGGACGTCGAAGTAGGCATCGCTTCTGCTCCCATTGCCCCCATGTTCATTGGGCTGGACATATTGAGTATATCCATTGTGATTTCCTTAAACGCAAGCAATTGACCGCCATGTTGTGACATAAAGGTCTCTGCTTGCTCTTTATGAGCAAAGGATGCCAGTGTAGGCCCCATCGCGCCTTTCATCTTTGAACCTGCGACATACCAGGCGTCTTCGGCTTTAATGAGATGCTCATCATTGGGGGAGTCCCAGTGGCTGCGGCTCATGTCATGTACGAACAGGTTGCGACTGTTGGGTTTATTCTCTGGTTGCAGGTACCAGCTCATTAAGTCGCGAGTCGAACAGAATTTTCTCACCTGGTTATCGCGTCCTTCAAATAACTCGCCCTTTGGCCCCGGAAATCCGGTAATGACCATGCCGCATAAATGACACTCTTCGCCTGACTCAAAGGCAACGGGTTGGTTGGTTGCCTGGCTGGTCGCGTTCTCGCCACCGCAGGCTGCCAGCATTGCAAGGGTCAAAGCCATTGCCGCTATCTTTAATCGTTCGGGGTTCAACACTGTATTCACATTAACCTCTAATTCATACCTTTGTAGTGGCAGGTCTGTATATCCCCGCCTCGTTCATTGTTCCAATTGCCAAAATGGTTCTTCGCTCTGTGGAGGGCAGTACTTATATACGTCGTCGAGTAAATGCCCAGTAGGCAGCAGCTAACGGCAGTAGCAACCAGCCTGTTAATACCCCAAACAACGTTATAAAACCGAATTCGACTTCGCTCGCCATAACCAGTAGTCCACCGCCGCTACCTTCGAATCCCACCAGGTTAATCAGTCGGAATACATCGGTTGGATTGAGCAGTAGCAGGTAAGGGAAAAGTTCAGGGTTGAATTGTCCATCGGTCGCCACCAGCAGGCCGAGTAAGCTTAAGTCGAATACCAGCACAAACAGGAACCAGAATATAAGTGCCAACCCCGCGGCCTTGGATTTTTCCGAGACCAGTGAGCTTATAAAATAAGCTGCCGCCACAAATACTACACCGAGTAGGGTGGCAGAGAGAATAAAACGGCTAAAGGCGGCGGTCAGTGCCGTGATATCTACACCGCTGGCGAAGAGGGCTATGATAACCGCAGATGAGCCAAAGCCCAGCGCGGTGGATATCCCTAAGATTAAGCCATGCCCCAGTAATTTACCCAGCAACAACTGGGCTTTGGTCAATGGGTAAGTGAGCAGCAGTAACAACGTGCCATCTTCATCTTCACCGACAATCGCATCATAAGAGAGCAGCAGCGCTATTAGCGGAATCAGAAAGACCGCCAAGCTGGCAAGACTGACGATGGTGTTAGGGATCGAGGTGAAACCTACAACACCTGACGCTGCGGCACCAAACCAGGAAATACCGATGGATAACAGCGCAAACACCAGTGTAATGGCGATAATCCAGCGGTTGCGCAAACCATCTTTCAGCTCTTTTTGAGCGACACACCATATTGCATGCATTATTGGACTCCTTCTTTCTGCGACGCTGGTGAGTGGGTGAGGTGTGAGGAGCTGTTACCGTTGCTGGTTGAGCCGTTTTCGCCGCGGCCTTCAACAAAATAACGATAGATCTGTTCAAGTGATGGCGTATGCACATCAATATCCGAGATGCCGGGATGTTTCATGATCTCTCGCAATACCTGCATTTTATCGGTGTGCGTGGTGAGTAGCTCCAGAGCCTGCCCATCAGTCTGATTAATGCGGGTCACTTTATTCTCAAATTCCGAGCAGAGTATGTCCTGGTTCCATTCACCATTAATCTGAATCTTTATTGGCAGCTCCGCTTGGGCGCGCAAGTCGGCAAGTGTCCCCAGTGCCTGGAGTTGTCCGCCACCCAGAATGGCCGCGCGGTCAATGTGTTTCTCGACC
>JBFKTM010000563.1:0-2896 GCA_041636295.1 Oleiphilaceae bacterium | reverse complement strand
CGTGGTGAAGAGTGGATAAACTCAGCACCCAAGCACCAGTTGCTGTATAGGTATTTTGAGTGGGATATGCCAGTACTTTGTCATATGCCATTGTTGAGAAATCCGGATAAAAGCAAATTAAGTAAGCGTAAGAATCCTACCAGTATCACCTACTATGAGCGCATGGGATTCATGCCGGAAGCTGTAATTAACTATCTGGGGCGCATGGGATGGTCTATGCCCGATGAACGAGAGAAGTTCTGTCTGAATGAGATGATTGAAAATTTCGATATCAATCGTGTCTCGCTGGGTGGGCCTATTTTCGATACGGAAAAGCTGAGTTGGCTAAATGGTCTATGGATTAGAGAGAATTTAACGGACGATGAGTTCTCGGAGCGACTACAGCGATGGGCATTTAATGCTGAACGTATGCAGCCGCTGCTTCCGCATGTTAAGGGCAGGGTAGAAACCTTTAGTGATGTTGTGCCACTGGCCGGTTTTATGTTCTCCGGCATGTTAGATATTACGGCAGACGACTTTAAACATAATAAACTGGATGAGGGGCAGGTAAAACGGGTTCTGCAATTTGCGTTGTGGAAGCTTGAGGCTCAGCGCCACTGGACCAAAGAGAATATTTTTGCAGATGTAAAGGCGTTAGCTAAAGCGATGGAACTGAAAATGGGTGAATTTATGTTTCCCGTTTTTGTTGCGATTGCGGGCACGCCAAACTCCTGGTCTGTTATGGACTCGATGGATCTGCTTGGCCCTGATATGACACGCGCGCGCTTGCGTTATGCGCTCAACTTACTCGAAGGTTTCTCGAAAAAGGAAACCAAGCGAGTGGAGAAAGAGTATCAGGTGATAGTTGCGAGCATCGAAGGGTAGTAAGTTTGCGTCAAGTTAATAAAGTGCTTGACTCAGTGGGGCTAACTCAATAATATACGCCCCCGATGACGCATTGGGGCCATAGCTCAGCTGGGAGAGCGCAACGCTGGCAGCGTTGAGGTCTGCGGTTCGATCCCGCATGGCTCCACCAAATCATCTTGCAGATTTTATCTTAATGGTAAAATAGGCAAAAGTTTCTGGGTCCCCTTCGTCTAGAGGCCTAGGACACCGCCCTTTCACGGCGGTAACAGGGGTTCGACTCCCCTAGGGGACGCCACTTATTCTAAAAACCCGTAGCGAATTCGTTACGGGTTTTTTTTGTGTGTTTGATTTATATGTCTGCTACGGTGACCTTATTGTGGCTCTATTCTTCTATCTCTCTTTATTTTCGACTTTTTGTTTAAGGTTTGTGAGTGTTTCGTAGGGTTGGTCAATAACAAAGCTATTGGCAAGCCATGAAGGGAGCTCTCCGTTGGGGTCGGCATGTGTTTCGTACTCGATCAATGAGGTCGTATTTGATTGTGGCGTAAATTTCCAGTGGCCCACTATTTGAGTGACTCTGACGCAGCTATCAGTAGACTCCTTGAGTTCAGCAACGGCATCAAATTGTATGGTTATGCTGTCATCACGGGCATTTTTCTCGATTACTGAGTGAAGCACATAGTCCCTGTCGCTCACAGGCCAAGGGGCATCCGTAACGTAGTATACGTAATACTCATTGTCGCTGACCTTTTTAACCAGTTCGCTTTTTTTACAGTCATGGAGCCATTCGGGCATTGATTCTGGGTCCATAAGAATGTCTAAGAGTTGGTGTGGGGTGGCGTTAACGGTGGTTGTTCCTCGAAAGGCTTTGAATTCTGAGCCTTCGACCTGTTGTGTGTATATCTGAATGCCTTTGGCGTCTTTCTGTAGCTCCCAGGCTTCGGTGGAGGGAATTGATAGACTGATGAGTAGAAAAAGTAATGTTCGAAGCATTGTTATGACTCCTGTCGCTGTTTTTATTGTTTCACAATTATTGTCAGCAAGGGCTTGTCGGTTGCTGATGTAGATCATTTTGTGACCATTATTTAGGTGGTTTGGTGGTGCGTTAAGAGTTTTGGTAATTCATCTATACTTAATTGGTGGGTATTTCTCTATGGAAGCAATTTGGATTCGTTTTTTTGTAGGCTGTTTTGAAATTTAATGGGGTATCTGGGTTCTGTAGTTAGCCTTTTTTGATAATGGTATAACACTTCAACGGTATTTTCGGATTGTAATGTATGACCACCAATGTGACGTTGTTTAGTAATAATAGCGTGCGGGCGATAGCGCTTTGTAATAGTTTTAAAAGCCTACCTGAATTAAATGACCTGCTTTCAAAGTCGCGAAGTGTTCGTTACCGTGATGCGGTTCGAGCAGAAATTCAAGGCGGCGAGGCGTGGGTATTCGACTATGGTGTGGTGGTTTTTTGGGGTGTTGGGGATAATGAGCGTCAAGCCTTTGTAAGACAGCTCGAAACGGTTGCTGACGAGGTGCTGGTGCAGCATCAAGTAGATGATTTTGAGTTTGTGTTGGATGGTGATAATCACCGAATTCACGAAGATACTCTATATCTGCAGGGGCATGATGTGCTGCCACGCCTTGCCGCTTCTCATGCGCTGGCTCAGTCCGTTAAGTTGGCCTAGTTTGAGTGCAAGGCACAGGAGACAATTGTCGAAACGGCTCACATTCCAAGGTCGTTGGCTAAAACGGGGCGGATGTCTTTAAGCAGGAAGCAGACGGCAAAGATTCGCGGATCACTTTTTGGTGCCAAGAGCGATATATTGCTGAATTTTGGCCTGCTGGATGTTCCTGAATTTTTTTGGGAGTATCCTGAATTGGAATCTCTCTACTCAATGGTTGAGCGTTACTTAGATGTTAATCAGAGGGTGACACTGTTATCGAAGAAACTGGAAACCATACATGAGTTGTTTGAGATGTTGGCAGATGAGCAAAAACACCAGCACTCATCAACACTTGAGTGGATTATCATTATTCTTATTGCTATTGAGAT
>JBFKTM010000562.1:0-2918 GCA_041636295.1 Oleiphilaceae bacterium | reverse complement strand
ATGATCGAATGATCAGCGAAAGGCGTCAAATTGCGGAGCGCTTTCTTTCTGAAGGAAATGGTGAGGCCGCCCGCATCCGCGGTAATCGGGTGCGTGATCTCAATAAAATTCAGTCAGAGGCTTATAAAGAGGTAGAGGAAATTCGAGGCATCGCCGATGCTAAAGCCACTGAAATATATGCCAGCGCCTACAATCAGAGTTTAAGATCGGTAGATTTTTATGAGTTTACCCGCACCATGCAGGCCTATAAAACCATCATTGCCGAGAATACGACTTTGGTCTTATCTACCGATAGCGACTTGTTAAAATACTTGAAAGGCATGACGCCTAATGCGATTAACTCTAATAGAGGGATCGTAAGGTTATCAGGCGACAATAAGGAAGTTCAAGCTAAATAGAGGAGAATCGTCTAATGATACCGCTATTAACATCAAGTTTACCCAACCCTTGTCGACTGGCTGAAGAAGCGATTAGTGGTTTGAATAATCAGCTGGATGACACGCTTCGCTCGATATTCTGGACAGATAAAAGTCATTCTGAGATAGATTCTGTCATAGTAGGTAAACGATCTTCGCTCAGGCGCGAAGCGCTGTTGGCAGTTATTAATGGTGTTTTTGGAGATTTCCTGGAAGAAAGAGGCCATCCGCTTGCCATTCCAACCAGGTTTACCTGCAAAGGACACCCTGTTGCTGCCTGCAGGCAGCAAACGATTGCACCCATAGAACGGCCAAAGCGCAAAGTTCTTGTGCTTGTGCATGGCTTGTGTATGAACGACTTGCAGTGGATACGCCCAGCGGCCAAACTGGGCAACGCAAATATCAATCTGAATCAGGTAATAAACCCGACAATTGATGGTTGTGTTGCTCACCATATTACAGACAATGATTTTTATTCATGTCTTGCCAACGATTTAGGCTACACCTCTGTGGCTTTGCACTATAACAGCGGCCGTCATATCTCCATAAATGGTCGTGAATTTTCGCAATTGATGGACTTGCTGGTCAGGCAATGGCCAGTGCCGGTGGATGAACTGGTGATAGTCGCCAATAGCATGGGAGGGCTGGTGACCAGAAGTGCCTGTTATTATGCCGAGCAGGATAGCCGTTACTGGCTGCAGGCATTGCGAAAGATTGTTTTCCTGGGCACACCCCATCATGGCGCGCCACTTGAACGGGGTGGTAACTGGGTTGACGCCGCGTTAAGTGCTTCCCCGTTTACAAGGCCTTTGGCAAATCTCTGCAAAATTCGCAGTGCTGGCATCACGGATTTACGTTATGGCAATTTACTGGATGAAGATTGGCAAGGCCGTGACCGCTTTGAGCGCAGAGATGATCAACGTCTGGCAGTACCCCTTCCTGAAGGGGTTAATTGTTATGCTGTCGCCGCCACCCATTGGAAAAACCAGGACAGTATTGGTGGCAGGTTAATCGGCGATGGTCTGGTGCCGGTAGACAGTGCGCTGGGTCGGCACCCTCAGGCTCATCTGAATTTATCATTTCCTGAGCCACATCAGCAGATCGTCTATGGCACAACACATTTAAGATTGCTGGATCAGCCCGACATAAAAGCTCAAGTCAGACACTGGTTGAAGTAACTGTTCACCCAATCTAACTGGAAGACAGTTGTATGAAAATGCATGCAGGCCGAATTCTGAGACAGTTGCCTGATGAGCTAGTTTAGATAAAGATTCAACACCGCTGCCAGTGGACGACTTCTACTCAATGTTTGTTGAAAGCTCGATGCTCTCATCCGCGGCACTAGACCTGGGCCATTTAAGATAGCGCGCATTGGCGCGTGTTTGATGCCTGATACAAGCGCGACACCGAGCATACCTTCACTCCCCATGAGCCCGGCTTCAAGAGGCAGATGATCATAAAGTACGGCCAACAGTGAGGTAAATCCGATCAACGGGAAAAACACTTATCTTATTTTCTGCTGAGGCTCATTCAATTCAGATCCAAAGCTCAACTATACAAACTCGCATGAAAGTAGTAACTGTCAGCTATTGTGATTTAATGAATTCTGTCTGTCAGCAAGGTGAAACACACATTAGAGGGCGCTCTACCCATTACAAAAATTACCAACGAGGACTACCAAAGAAGCTCGCTCTCATCTATACATATGGAGTTACCTGGCAGTTTCTGGTGTAGTCCGTACGCCAGCGTACAGAACTTAATTGGTGTGCATGGTATAATAGACAATAAGATACGAGCTTTTGTGGCAAGGAGGCAACGATGCCCGAAAAACACTTTCCTGGCAGTGTGTATCAAAAATCGAAAGATGGCTTCGATTCTCAGGATAAACCAAACAGCATAACGCCTTCTCCCCTGCAAAATCATCTATTGAAAGCCTTGTCACCTGACGTTCGAAAGCGGCTGTTTAGTCATTTAGAGTTGGTAAGCTTACCTCTGGGTAACGTGCTGTATGAGTCTGGCGATACCTTGCGTCATGTCTATTTCCCCACTGACTCGATTGTCTCTTTGTTATACGTGATGGAAAGTGGTGCTTCTGCAGAAATATCGGTCGTTGGTAATGAAGGCATCATTGGTATTGCGCTCTTTATGGGAGGGGAAAGTACACCAAGTCGAGCGATTGTTCAAAGTTCAGGGTTCGCCTATCGCCTAAAAGGCCAACGTCTCAAAGATGAGTTTCATCGCCACGGCGAATTAATGCAATTGATGTTACGTTACACGCAATCGTTGATTACGCAGATGGCACAAACCGCTGTATGTAATCGACACCACACGATTGACCAGCAATTATGCCGCTGGTTACTACTCTCGCTGGATCGTTTGCCAGGAAATCAATTAACAATGACTCAAGAGCTCATTGCTAATATGTTGGGAGTACGTCGGGAAGGGGTGACAGAAGCCGCCGGGAAGTTACAAAAATTGGGTGTCATTGATTATCATCGAGGT
>JBFKTM010000561.1:0-2922 GCA_041636295.1 Oleiphilaceae bacterium | reverse complement strand
GGACGTTAATGTCCTCAGCCAACCTAAATAAAGAGAAATAAATGAAAAGGTCTGCATTTTTCATATCTGATGGCACAGGAATTACCGCAGAGGCGCTGGGGCAAAGCCTGCTAGCGCAATTTGAAAACATCCAATTTGAGAAAGTAACACTTCCCTACATAGATGATATGGAAAAAGCGAGAGAGGCCGTCAGAACCATTAACAAACGCGCGGAGCTGGATGACGCTGCACCAATTATCTTCGACACGATTGTAAACCACGAAATCAGAAATGAAATTGATCAAAGCAATGGCTTTATGATCGATATCTTCGGTACTTTTTTAGGGCCACTAGAGACCGAACTTAACGCCAAATCGTGTTATACGGTCGGCAAATCACACTCTATCACCACAAACCATAACTATGACCGGCGTATCGAAGCAGTCAACTATGCGCTCGACAATGATGATGGCGCTCGCACCCGTTATTACGATCAGGCTGATGTAATTTTAATTGGCGTATCAAGAAGTGGAAAAACACCCTCCTGCCTCTATCTGGCATTAAACTACGGTATTAAAGCAGCCAATTACCCAATTACCGAAGAAGATGTTGATGACCAAAAGCTACCAGCTCCACTTAAAGACTACAAAAGCAAGCTTTTTGGCCTCACAATCGATCCAGAGCGACTTTCAGTGATCAGAAATGAGAGGCGACCTAACTCACGATACTCGTCAATCAAGCAGTGTAACCATGAGGTGGAAGAAGTGGAGTTAATGTATCGGCGCGAGCGAATCCCACACATGAACACCACCGACTATTCCGTTGAAGAGATTGCAACTCGCATTATGGTGGCGGCAGGTATTGAAAGAAGAGCGAAATAATACTGTCGCTCTTTGCCCCCTGAATCATCCTACGGCATAACCGTAGGATGACTGATTCGGATACTTAGATACTGCGATCAAGTCGTAAAATAACAGGGCAGTAGGCAAGAGCCAGTCTCATTGACAACAGTCTTTGACATCATGAGTGTTACAGTTCAAATACCTCAAGACCCAGTTTTTCAATCTTGGGTCTATTGGCAGGGTTTGTTACCACAGCAACGCTTGCGTTATCCGTCATTAGATAATTTTTAGTCACTCTGACGAGGTCTTCAAGCGTGACCGCAAGTACCCGCTCTCTAAATCGCTCTCGTTGCTCCGCCGTACGACCGAACAGCTCACTATGAAAATCTGATTTGGCTTCACCGGAGGGTGATTTTGGTTTATCGATCTGACTGACCACGCCCAGAACGGCTTCTTCAAGAGAGGATGCCTCATGTTTTTCATTTAGCATCCACTCTATAGAGCGGTCAAAATCAGCTAGCGTATCTTCAAGTCGGGGGTCTCTATAGGAGAAGAACCTGAACGCTGCTATTGCAGAGTCTTGCCCGGCACCACCACCATAAGCGCCCCCCTGCTCCCTAATCGTTCGATGCAGGAACCCGTTTCGTAAGAATCCACCTAACACCGTTAATGGGGCCGCATCCACATGCTCAATAGAGACGGTGGGAAATGCCTTAGCACAGAAATTCACTTGTGTTGCGGTTAGCCACGCCTGCTTGCTCTGTTCCCGCACGGCCTCCAAGCTAAATTGCGAGTGGTGTAAGCCATTAATATTGGCCCACAAACTCGCGGTCGTTTCTGCCGACTCATCGACCTTGTCTGGCTCTGCCACGACTAAGAATCGACGGGGAGCAGCTGCGATTTTTTGATGCAGATCTTTAAGCGATGCCTGTAACGCGGTTAATTTAGACGGTTCATTGAGCGAGTCATCCAACTGTTTAATCGCCTTGATGCCTTTGAGACCTCCCAGATCAAACGACAACTTTGCAGCGGGACTCATCGCACTGGTAGCAGCCCCCATCGCTAATCCATGACCATTACTGGTGACAGACTGCTCCTTTTTGGCCCGAATCTGAGAGACCAGTTCTTTTAAGCGTTCACCCTCATCAAAACGAACATTGAGAACGATTTCTTTCATTATTTCCGCTAACGCAGTGGAGTTTCTTGACAACGCCTTTCCTGAAAAAACGATATAACCTGAAACATCCTGCTCATCGTCAATCTTTCCTTTTACAGACGAATAGGCGGCAATTCCGCCCGTCACTTCAGACTGAAGATTTTGCATATCCAGATAACTCTGTTCGCCAGCCCCCATTTCAGTCAAACAGTTTGTATATATGGGTAGTATTTGCTGCTCATCCTTAGACAATTCTGGAAGTTCAACAATGATCTGCTGGTATACAAGGCCGTTGGTTCCCTGGGCATACGTTTGAATATGAGGGTCAGCAGAGTACGTTTTACTATCGGGGATAGTTAGTCTCAACGGAACATCTTCAATGCCTACTTTAGGCAGAATCGACTCATCATCCTTTTGAAGCTGTCGATCAGCCAGCGCTTTGGCCTGATCAATAATCTGCTGTTTTTGAGCCCCAGACAGCCCCTGTTTAATTTTTTCCAACTCTCGGTTGAGCGCTTCTTCACGATGCTGTTCATAGGCTGCATCAGGTTTTAGCGAAAGCGTTACCCTGTGAGGATTATCCAGAAGTAAGCGTTTCACCAACGTCTTTATGTAGTCTGGATTCTCTATCTTACTTCTAAGGTTTTCCAATACAGGTTCCAGATCAAGCAGCTCAACAGGGTCACCGCCATGTATCATCGGCGACAACGCACCCAAAATTAACTGCAATCCATAAGGATAATGATCTCCTGATATTTCTCGCTGACTTAATTCCAGTTGGTGAAGCACGGCGTCTAGTCGTTCTTTCTCTATCCCTTCGTCTGCGACACGCTGAAGCACCGAAGTAACCAAGGCTTCAATAGCTTCAACATTCTCAATTTCACTGCCTTCGATACCGCAAACAAACGTCATTTCACGGTTAGAATCCTCCAGGCCACATAAGGG
>JBFKTM010000560.1:0-2927 GCA_041636295.1 Oleiphilaceae bacterium | reverse complement strand
TTGATCAATATGATAACCGTGGAGAGTTGTGGCGTGTCAGTATGGCATTCCTGAAAAACTTCTATGAACTGCCCGGTGTTTGGACTGCATTAGATGTTTTCTATGACTTGCAGGCTCGCCGTTATCACGTTCAAGGGTTGGATTCAGAAGAGAGAGAAACACGGATTTTTGAAAACAAAGTGCCTAACCCTAGATACTTTAAGCCTTCATCTCTGCGACGTAGAGGTAAGTAGTAGTAAAGGGGGGGTATAGCCCCCTCTAATAATAAGTTTTAAGCAAGGGATAAGTTGCTAACGGATCGGTTTTTACTATCCTGTATTATAAATTGTTATAAAAAAGGCTCTCTAATGAGACATTGCTTTTATAAATTACAAACTAAGCTGCTGGCGATTTCTTTTCTGCTGGCTTTTTTTAATGCTCAGAGTTATGCATTAGATGATGTCTTAGATTCGCCAGCAATGAAAACAAATATGGCGGATAAAACGTTATTGCTTGACGTAACCCGTGCGGGTAAGCGGCTTGTTGCAGTTGGGGTAAGAGGGCATATCATCTATTCTGATGATCAGGGGGCAAGCTGGACGCAGGCGTCGGTACCTGTTTCGGTTACGTTGACAGCGGTTGACTTCCCTACTGAGACTAATGGTTGGGCGGTTGGACATGGTGCCATTATTCTTCATACGAATGATGCGGGACTAACGTGGAAAAAACAGTTTGATGGCAACTTTGCTAACCAGC
The DNA here is from genome assembly GCA_041636295.1 of Oleiphilaceae bacterium. Classification (GTDB taxonomy): domain Bacteria; phylum Pseudomonadota; class Gammaproteobacteria; order Pseudomonadales; family Oleiphilaceae; genus Alkalimarinus. The sequence goes on along the minus strand of JBFKTM010000560.1, from coordinate 2,192 downwards.
AAGTAATTGATCAGGCAGAAAAGCGTGTTGCTTCATTAGAAAAAGCACTAAACAGTGCATCTGAAAATGAACAGGAAGATCTAGAGTTTAAACTTGAAGAGGCGCAATTCTCTTTGGAAGATGCGCAGCTTGATGCCGAGACAGGGCCGAGTAAACCGTTACTTGATGTCTGGTTTAAGAATGCCAATGAAGGTTTTGCGGTTGGCGCTTATGGATTTTTCTTCGAAACTAAGGATGGGGGAGCAAGCTGGTTTAACGTTTCTAATCGGATTGATAATCAAGACCGGTTCCACCTTAATGCTATCACCCAAATAACCGGTGGATCTCTGTTTATTGTTGGTGAGGCTGGCAATATTTTTAGAAGTAATGACACTGGAAGCCACTGGGAGCGCTTGGAAAGCCCCTATGATGGTTCACTATTTGGTGTGTCAGGTACTGGTAATGTGAACGAAGTTCTGGCATTTGGTTTACGTGGAAACCTCTTCCGCTCCATTGATTTAGGCGAGTCCTGGAACCGTGTTGATACCCGAAATGAGGCTACTTTGATGGCTGCGAGAGCCGGTGAGGATGGAATCGTTACCGTCGTGGGTAACTCAGGTATTGTGCTCATCAGTGGTAATGCTGGAGAGTCTTTTCAAGCCGTTGTGAGGAAAAATCGACAGGCCTTATCGTCTGTGTACCCATTAGATAACGGTAACTTGTTACTGGTTGGTGAACATGGTGTAGATATCGCCGCTCCCACTGGTCGAGATTTATAACCCTTATAAATAAAGTATAAATACCTTTTAACGCATACGCGCGTTAGAAACGAATTCGTCGCTTTTTAGGCAAGAGGAATAGTGAATGTCAAACCCCAAGCATGATAAGGGTGAACACTATCTACTGACACCGAAGGCTGAGCCCTTCTTGGAACGTGTAATCTTTAATAACCGTTTCTTAATACTGGTTTTGTTTTTGTTTACGACTGCTTTTTTTGCGTTTAATGCAGTTAAGATTAAACCGGATGCTTCATTTGAGAGACTGATACCTCTAGAGCATCCGTTTATCATCAACATGCTGGAAAATAGAGAAGATCTGGAAAATCTCGGTAACTCAATCAAGGTCGCTGTTGCGGTCGAAGAGGGAGACATCTTCACTGAAGAGTATATGGAGATGTTACAGAAAATTACCGATGAAATGTTCTATCTCCCTGGTGTTGATCGTTCGGGCTTGAAATCTATATGGACGCCTAATGTTCGTTGGGTTGAAGTGACTGAGGAAGGATTTCAGGGTGGTCCGGTAATACCTGATGGCTATAACGGCTCTAGAGACAGTCTTGAGCAGTTAAGGCAGAATATTCTGAAATCTGGTCAGGTTGGTAGCATTGTCGCTGACAATTTTAAATCGACCATTATCTATGCTCCCTTGTTTGAAATTAACCCTGAGACCAATGAACCATTGGATTACAAGGCGTTCTCATTAGAGCTAGAAGAAAAAATTAGAGCGAAGTACGGTAGTGATAATCCGAATATCAATATCCATATCATCGGTTTTGCTAAGAAAGTAGGGGATCTGATCGAGGGAATTGGCTCTATCGCCATGTTTGCCTTGGTGACGATTACGCTGACTACGCTATTTCTGTTTTGGTATTCACGCTGTATAGCGGGAACATTGGTACCGGTGTTCACATCGATTGTTGCTGTGCTTTGGCAGTTGGGGATTCTTAAGCTGCTGGGCTATGGAATGGACCCTTACTCGGTACTAGTGCCTTTTCTGGTTTTTGCTATCGGTATAAGTCATGGTGTTCAAATCGTGAACCAGATGGCCGTTGAGGCAGCAAAAGGTTTTGATCCGATGACCTCTTCGCGTCTTGCATTCCGACAGTTGTATATTCCGGGAATGTTAGCGCTGGTGAGTGATGCTATTGGATTTCTTACACTGCTATTTATCAAAATTGATGTAATTAAAGACTTGGCTGTTGCTGCGGGTGTGGGCGTGGCCGTTATTATTGTCACGAATCTGGTTTTGCATCCACTGATAATGTCATATGTTGGTATCAGTAAAGGGGGGATTCGGCATGTGCAAAATCATGGCGAAAAGCAAGATAGAAAATGGCGACTTATGTCCTTTTTCTCGCACCCAAGTGTTGCTCCTATATCTGTGTTGATTGCTATTCTCGGTTTTGGCCTCGGTATTTATTACCAAAAAGACCT
>JBFKTM010000559.1:0-2927 GCA_041636295.1 Oleiphilaceae bacterium | reverse complement strand
TAATAGCGGTTCAATGGTCTCCCAGACCGCTTCAAGTAGAACGGGTTGTGCCAATGCTGTTGGATGAATACCATCCGGCTGCATCATGTCTGGTTGGGTTGCGACCTCACTGAGTAGAAAAGGGACTAGCGTGATGTCATTAGCCTGCGCGATATCTGAATAGAGCGAATGAAAGCCTGACGCATAACGTGTGCCGTAGTTTGGCGGTATCCTCATCGCCAGTAGGATAGGCGTGACTTGTTCTGCTTTCGTCTGCTTAATCAGTGCTTCAAGGTTGGAGCGAATAACATTCAATGGGTAGCCCCGCAAACCGTCATTGCCTCCCAACTCTATCAATATAATTGTCGGTTGGTGACGACTAATAATGCCGGGGAGTCTTTTGAGTCCACCATCGGTTGTTTCTCCGCTGATACTGGCGTTAATGACCGTGTAGGCCTTGTTCTCCTGTTTTAACCGCGCTTCAAATAGAGAAACCCAGCCCATTTCGGACGGTACACCATAGGCAGCACTGATGCTATCTCCCAGTATGACAATTTTTTGGTTGGCACTCTGGGCGTAAGTTGACATAAAAACGCCCAATAAGAGGTTGGCTATTACGAATAAATTTCTCACTTTTTCCATTATTAACGGGTGCTTAAGGTTGAAACCTGTTGTTGTGCAATGCATAGTGAATGAGCTATCTACCTTCATTTGTAAAGAGACCTGATTGTGACCGATTCGTTCGTAATTAAAGCGGAAAACATATCCAAACATGTACCAATGGCTGGCAGTACATTGCAGATATTGAGTGGTATTGAGTTGGAAATCAAGGCGGGGGACTCGTTGGCCATCGTCGGCCGGTCCGGTTCCGGAAAAACCACGCTGCTTGGTTTGTTGGCAGGGTTGGACCTTCCCTCTGAAGGTTCGATCTTTATATTGGATAACAATCTATCAACCATGAACGAGGAGCAGCGGGCTGATTTACGTGCCAAATATGTCGGTTTTGTTTTTCAATCCTTTCAGCTACTTCCTTCGCTAAGCGCATTGGAAAACGTCATGTTACCCCTTGAGTTACGGGGAGATAAAAACGCACAGCAAGAAGCCGAAGTGTTCTTAACCCGCGTTGGGTTGGCCGATCGATTGAGGCACTTTCCTCATCAGTTGTCGGGTGGTGAGCAGCAGCGGGTGGCCATCGCCAGGGCGTTTGCCTGTAAACCGACGATCCTTTTCGCCGATGAGCCTACGGGTAATTTAGACACGACCACGGGGCAGCATATTATTGAGCTGTTGTTTGAGCTTAACCGTGCTGAAAATACGACTCTGGTGATGGTGACGCATGATGATTCACTGGCAGGAAAATGCAACTCGGTACTCCATATTGATGGTGGGCGTGTCATCTGATGGCGGCTAATGCATGGTGGGATTCACAGATACTGATGTAAGGAAACCAAAATAATGTTTCGACACCTGTTAAAGGTCAGCACCAGTCTATTACAAAGAGAGTTTCGTCAGCGCGAGCTGAAAATTCTTTTTATGGCGACGGTTGTGTCAGTGGCAACCGTAACGCTTATTTCTTTGTTGGGCGATCACCTGCAGCGGATACTTATCCAATCTTCAAGTCAATTTATTGCGGCGGATCGTCAATTACAAAGTCCTCGTGAGATACCCGATGAGTGGTTAACCGTTGCGGAATCGATGAATATCGAAACAGCTAAAACGCTAGGTTTCGCATCGATGCTATATGCTGATGACCAAATGCAACTAGTACGTGTCAAAGCGGTGAGTGACGGTTATCCGTTAAAGGGGCATTTGGAAGTTTCAATGCAACCTTTCTCAACGCCCCAGATAACAACAGATATACCAGAGCGAGGCACTATTTGGCTTAACCCCCGTCTTCTCTCGCTATTGTCTGTTGAGGTTGGGTCGACAGTCGCGATTGGAGATAAAGGTTTTATTGTTTCCAGGCTGCTGAATCGAGAGCCTGATGTTAGCTTTGGCATGTCAGCATTGGCACCACGGGTGATGATTAATATCGTTGATTTGGAAGAAACCGGCGTGGTACAGCCTGGGAGTCGGCTAAGCTGGCGCTACCTTTTCTCCGGGAGCGATAGCGCCCTCACGGCATTTGAGTTCTGGCTTAAACCGAATCTTACTGGTAGTCATCGTTGGATTGGCGTGAAAGAGGGGCGGCCTGCCATCGCCAACTCAATTGATAAAGCAGAGACCTATCTCCTGTTGGGGGGGAGTCTAGCGGTGTTGTTGTCCTGTGTTGCAATTGCTATGTCTGCAAGACAGTTCTCTCGCAAGCAGCTTGATACGGTTGCGCTGCTTAAAACATTAGGGATGAGGGGCTCCCATATTGTATCGATATACACCATACAGATAGTGCTACTGGGGGTGATTGCTGGGCTGTCAGGGACGGCATTGGGGATGGCCGGATTTCTGCTGGGTGCGAAAAGCCTTGCGGCGCTTTTTCCTGAGTTTAGTTATGCATCACCTTGGCTTAACTTCGAGCCCCAGTCGTTATTGATTGGCTGGGCAACCGGGGCGATAGTTATGGCGTCATTCGCTTTGCCACCCATTATAAAATTGAAGAAGACACCCCCGATGCGCGTTTTTCGCAGAGATGAGTCGGTAGGTATGCATGACAATAAGCTGATATGGCTATTGGGCGGGACAGGCGTTTTTGCTCTGCTGTATCTCTACAGTGGTGACTGGACACTGGTGGTTATTTTGTTGGTGGCGGTAATGGCCGTTTCGGTTGTGTTACTGTTCTTCTCTTACCTCCTGCTAAAAAGTGTCAGTATTGTTGGAACCAGAGCCAACTCGTTTTGGCGGCTGGGGCTGTCTGCCATTGTCCGTCGCCGTTGGCAGTCGGTCTTTCAGGTGCAGGTGTTTTCGATGGCACTAATGTTGGTCGCTATTATCTATCTGACCCGTACTTCTTT
>JBFKTM010000558.1:0-2941 GCA_041636295.1 Oleiphilaceae bacterium | reverse complement strand
TCCCCTTTACCTGGCTGGTATTTGGTAGTGAGGGGCGTCGTGAGCAGACACTCGTAACCGACCAAGATAACGGCATTCTTTTTCAGTCCCCCCATGGCATGACAGATGAAGATGCAAGAAGCCAACTACTGCCACTGGCCAAAGAGATTAACACCCGGTTAGATGAGTGCGGTTTTACCTGGTGCAAGGGTAATATCATGGCCAGCAACCCCGACCTCTGTCGCAGCACCCTGGAATGGGAGCAGTGGTACTACCGTTTTATCAACACTAATACCCCTGAGAATTTATTAAACTCAAGCATCTTTCTGGATATGCGACCTATATGGGGCGATGAGAAACTGGCCACGCAGATGTTTAGGCGAGTTGTCGCCAAAATTCAGAAGCACACGCTGTTTCAGAAAATGATGGCCGCCAGCGCGTTGCACCACCGTCCGCCGCTCAACCTTTTTAGGGGGTTTATCTACGCCAAAGGCGGTGAGAAACATACCATTGATTTAAAAACCCAAGGCCTTACGCCATTTGTTGATGCGGCCCGAATCCTGTCGCTTGGCCAGGGCATTACTGAGTCAAACACAATCGAACGAATACGCGCACTGGTTAAATGTGGCGTAATGGACAATAAAGATGCCAACGCCTGGATCGAATCTTACGGACTGATCCAACTATTGCGAATGCGCAACCATCAAGAGCTTTCGCGCACAGGTAAAACGCTCAGCAACCGAATATCACCGGCACAACTCAATCAGCTGGATCAACGGATTCTTAGAGAGTCCTTTCGCCAGGCTCAACGCTTACAGCATAAACTCGAAGTGACCTACACCCTATGAGTGACTACCGTAATCGGCGTTTTAGTTTCAGGTGGACAAAGCTATTTACCAGACCATCGAAGTCTGGGCCAACGACTGATCGAGTGCTGCCCGCTCCACAGGCCATTGATTTCAAACTACTAAAAAAAACCCGTTTTGTTGTGTTGGATCTGGAAACAACTGGCCTTAACATTCATAAAGACCAGGTGATTGCCATCGGCGCAGTCGTCATTGAAAACAATGAAATAAAATTAAACCAACAATTTGAACGGACACTGTTTAGACAACTTAAGCAAGTCGATGATACGGTGCTTATTCATGGCATATCACCGGAGCAGGTCGCAATGGGAGAGCCTGCTGACCGAGTGTTGACGGAATTCATGCAGTTTGCTGATGAATCGGTCTTTCTGGCTTACCATGCCCCGTTCGATCAGGGAATGCTCTCCCGGGCATTAAAGCGCGACCTCGGCACCCCCCTCAAACATACCTTTTTTGATGTCGCCGATATTGCATCAGCCCTATTCCCCTCCGCTGAAGTCGGTCGCTCAATGCAAAATGCCGGATTGGATGACTGGGTTGATTACTTCGGCCTCAGTGTGAGTAATCGCCACAACGCCGCCGCGGATGCGCTGGCGACCGCTGAGATCATGCTAATCTTATTGCGAGAAGCGGAAAAACAAGCGATTGACACCTTGGCACAACTGGCAGAAAAAATTAAAAGCTATAAACGTTTACGTGTGATGAAGTGCCACTGAACTACCGACCTTCAATACTGGCTAATTTCAACTAAGCTATTCTCAAGACTAACCGATAAACTACCACTACAGGGCTTTGAATCATGGCTATTGCAATCCTTACCGCCGGCGGAACAATCGACAAAGATTATTTCGATGCATTGAGTGAGTATCAGATTGTGGAGAGCCCGATAGATGGATTGCTTAAAACATTTCATGTCAATTTTGATTATGAGGTGATCCCCGTAATGAAAAAAGATAGCCTGGATATGACAGAGGATGATCGGTTGCGCTTAAAAGAGGTCATCAATGGGCTGCAGCATCATCATGTGTTAATCACTCACGGCACCGACACGATGGACCAAACGGCCAGGGCTCTTGATGGTATTGATAACAAGGTCATCGTTTTAACCGGCGCAATGAAACCTGCACGCTTCAAAGATACCGATGCCATCTTTAATATTGGCTTTGCATTAGGAGCGTTACGTTCACTAAAGGAGGGAGTCTATATTGCCATGAGTGGCGAGATATTCGACCCGTGGAAAGTTAAAAAGAACCGCTCTGCGCAACGATTTGAACCCATTGATCGAACCCTGTGATTTCGTATTAATCAGAGGCGAACTGGCCATTAACGGTTAACATCAATGGCCATAATCATTTAGCCGTTCATGTTACGTTGTTTGAACGCTTCCATTAATTCAACCGGCTTCTTCTTTTTATTGGTTTTGTTCAACACATAAACCACGGTTTCACCGTTAGGCCCTGCGCCAATATCTGTAAAACGGAAAGCCGCTTCACCCACTTTTCGTACGGCCTTCATATCTTCCAACGTGCTGAAAACGTAAATTCGGCCTTCCATTCTCATTTCGCCGTAGAAGTTTTCAGCAGGCGCTAATTTACCATCATAAAGCTCTACACTGGCGATTCCAGACTTTTTCTTTTTGTCTTTGCTTGTCAGGCCAAACTTGATCGTTTCACCTTTGGGGCCTTCACCGATGCGTGCCAGAATATATGGCGTATGCCCTAGCTTGTTAAATCCCTGATAGAGTTCAAAGTCATCAAAAATGTAGATGCGGCCGTCATGATGCACTTCATAAAGTTCGTCATTATTTACCTCAACAGCCACTTCTGCCGTCGCTTCTTTTACGACCTCTGTCTGTTTGGTTTCAGTTGATGCACACCCCATAAATGTGGTGATCACCGATGCCGCTAAAAAAAATCTGAAAGTAGGTGTGACTGATTTCATTAATATCAACCTTTGATTGTTTATACTGAAACAACAAAGGCTATAAGCTAATGATTGCAATTTAGTGACAAAATTAATATTTCATGGCAATTAATTTACGCTTCATCCTTCGTCGGAAAATTTACAACGTAACGCGGATGTGTCATTTATTTTTA
>JBFKTM010000557.1:0-2942 GCA_041636295.1 Oleiphilaceae bacterium | reverse complement strand
GGTTTAAGGTTTAAGGTTTAAGGTTTAAAAGGATGGCAGGTTTATTGGCTGCCATCCTTTTTTTTAGTTTTGTTTTTGGATGTTTGATGATTCTGTCGTTCGTAACTCAGGTAAGTAGGCTTCTGGAATCTTCCGTATGATCTGGGGTGTGGAGCCCGTCTCGGTTGATAACCCTTCAACGACATTCAAGTAACCTACGGTGAAGTTTAGGTTGGTTAGATTGGCACTTCTCACCGTAATCATGGTGGGTTCGCCGACTACGGGGTAGTCGCCCTGCGCTTCTCCGCGATCGCTGACCACATTGTCCTGGTCCATATTGGTGCTGGCAAATACAAAGTAATCACCGTTAGGTACATTGCTAAAGGCATATTCGTAAACACCATTATTTTCGGTCGCCTCCTGAAACCTGAAAATTTCAATCAGTACCTGATCCGCGCCTTGATTGATTTCATCTTCAGCGGCTTCTTGCGCGGTTCGCTCAATGAGCCCCACATACAAGGTACCAACTGTGGCCACTTTAGACGGATCTGGAACTGTCATTAACACAGAGACGGTTTTAGGCGTTTGAGCCACATTATCTATCTCATAATTAATCGTAATGGTGGCCGAATAGGAGGTTCCCACAGGCTTGTTGGTTCGGTCAATGGTTACGACATAAGTCCCTAAGTTATTGCTATCTTCACCTTGCGCAATCACCGTTAGCCAATCGGCATCCGTCGCAGTGCTGTTGTCCGTATCGGAAACACCAGTCACTCGAACGGAACCACTCCCCCCTTGAGACAACGTTAAACTGGCTGTGGTTTCGAGGCCATCAAAACTCAAGCCTTGAGTACTGACGGACAGAAAGGGCGCTATCGTTCCACCCGCTTCAGTGACCGCCTTTGAGGCATTGATTAGACCATAGCCAAAAGAGTCATCCCGCCCCGTTGCACCTAAGTCATCGGTTAATAGTCCGGCTTCCAGTTTGGCTTTAAAGGTCGTGGCATCCATTCCGGCGTTGATAGACTTCATCAATGCCGCCACGCCAGCCACATGGGGCGCAGCCATTGATGTTCCTTGAAACCAGGCATAACTACTGGCGTTGACCGTACTCAATATGCCATCCACATTACCATCACCATTGGCATCTTGTTGCATATTCCCCCCCGGGGCCGCGACACTGATTGTACTGCCAAAATTCGAGTAAGGAGCTAAAGCGCTGGTCTGGCCGACCGCACTGACCGAAATTACATTTGAAAAGGCGGCCGGATATGAAGGGACGGCTGAACTCTCATTGCCAGCCGCGGCAATGACGATAACACCTTTGTTGACGGCACTATTAACCGCCGACTGCAGTGAGTTCGAAAAGCCCGGCCCACCCAGTGAAAGGTTAATAACATCGGCTCTTTGGGCTGGCGTTGTGCCACTTATATTAGTCTCTTGCGCCGCATAAAGAATGGCTTGGGCAATATCGGCATCGTTTCCGGAGCCATCAACACCCAGCACTCGTAACGGCATAATCTTAGAGTTATAAGCGACACCGACACCACCATTACTATTGCCTTCTACCGCTGCGACAGTACCGGCAACATGGGAGCCGTGAAATGTTGACCCGTTATCTTCAGGGTCACTGTCGCGGCCATCACCATCCCCGGCAATACTGGCGTTAGAAATAAAGTCATAACCGCTTGAGGTCAGGTTGGCCGCCAGATCGCTATGGGCTTTAGCAACGCCCGTATCAATCACCGCGACGACCACGTTATTACCCTTCGCCACTTCCCAAGCCGCAGGCAAGTTGATGAGCGGATAGTGCCATTGGGCCGAGTACAGTGGGTCTGCCGGTGTATACATCGCCTTGCGAATATAGTTTGGCTCTGCCCACTCGATATCGTCACGCTTCTGTAAGGTCTCGATAAACTGCAAGGTCTCCCACTTGCGTTGCATCGCTTCTGGCCAAGCACTGACATCAGCCGACTGGGCGGTGAAGGCCCGATATTTATCTAGATCAATGGCCATACGCATACCATGATCTGCACTCCCTTCTTGGTAGGAGAGACCATCAATCGCCTCAAGTCGAGACTTTGCCAAATCATTGGCCTGAAACCGGCGTTGCTCCGGGTCAGTAGATTGGGCACTAAAGCCGGTTACCGAGTCACGTACTTTAACCAGCACTTCGCCGGGTACAAAATCATGGTTCAGGGAGGCAATATGGCTGGTTGATACCAGCCCCTGAGAGATCGTCAAGAGATACAGTACTGGCCCCTGGTTTGCCGTCACCTCGACATAGTAGTCATCATCTGCGGGAACGATAATACTCTTATCACTGGTGCTGGGGCCTTGAAATTCAATTTCTGCCAGATTGCTTTTCTTGATCAACCTTAACGATGTATTTTGCAACGGCGCATTGACCACCGGGTCGGCAGGAAAGCTTCTCAGCATCACCACCTGATCTTTCAACAATGCGACACTATAGGTATCAGTTGGGTCCGCATCAAAAACAATAGGTTTACCAACATAGACCCCTCCTGATGAGCTGATATATCCACCAATAGATGAGGGGTTGGTAATTGGCTGAGCCGTCGCCGTAGTATTATTGGCAAATGCCAGTTGTGTAGTAGGCGGCAGCGTATCGGCATCTATCAATGACCCACCGGGTATCTGAATGGTGCCAGACACCGTAAAACTGGTAGGCGCAGTTGTGTCGGGAGGTGTAGTTGTGTCAGGAGGCGCGGCGGCTGAACCACTGCCACCGCCCCCGCCACAACCCGCCAGCAACAAAGCAAAAACAATCGGTAAAGCCATTAAATCTGATAAGCGATGATAGCAAGACATAGATGCCCTATTTATAAGTTTCAATACCCGTAGCGAATCGAGTAAAAACAGCACTAAATTAAAACAACATCATCTGATTTCATTTGACCGTCTGATAGTTAAATAATTCAGTTAACAGACCTGCAATTGAT
>JBFKTM010000556.1:0-2945 GCA_041636295.1 Oleiphilaceae bacterium | reverse complement strand
TAAGAAGGGCCAATACCTGCTCATAGTGCCGCAACTCTTCTCTAGCCAAACGTGACATTTTATGTTGCAAATCAAGCCTGTCTACGTATCGGTACATTAGATTAAGTGCCGTCGACGCTGCCTTTTTTTCACAGTGTGCGTGATCGATTAACATTATTGACTGGTTTTCCAGTGCGCATCGAACCCACCGATCAGGGGTTTCACAGGGTAAAAAAGAGTATATCTCCGATAAGTCCTGCATGAGTACCACATATCTCCTGAATAAACACACCCATAAGGCATGACGCCCAAAAAAGGGGCAATTATATAGAGTAAAACCGGGTTTAACCAACTGATTGCGTTAACCATTGCGATTCTATTTGCTAATGATTCAAATCAATCCCAACTTAACTTTTTAGTCAAAATCCTCTAAAATACTGCGGCTCAAAAAATTACGGTCGATGTACACCTTATCTGAACCCTTGAATGTTCAGAGGGGCTACATCAATCGATAACTCCCGAAGTGATCAGTAATAATCATTCGGGCTCAGGAACTGATGAGGGTTTAAATCGTGCTAGAAGCATATCGTAAACACGTTGAAGAGCGTGCGGCAGAAGGTGTACCACCAAAGGCGCTTAACGCAGAACAGGTTGCAGGACTGGTAGAACTACTGAAGAACCCACCTGCAGGTGAAGAAGAAACGCTGGTTGACCTCCTGGAAAACCGTATCCCTCCTGGTGTGGACGAAGCCGCGTACGTTAAAGCAGCATTTTTGACTGCTATCGTAAAAGGTGAAGCGACTTCTCCATTAGTTAGCAAAGAGAAAGCGGTTCAGCTTTTAGGTATGATGCAAGGTGGTTACAACATTTCTACCTTGGTCGAGCTTTTAGAGGATGCAGAGCTAGGCGCACTAGCAGGCGAGCAGTTAAAAAGTACACTGCTAATGTTTGATGCCTTCCATGATGTTAAAGAGAAGATGGAAGCAGGTAACGCCAATGCAAAAGCCGTCGTAGAGTCTTGGGCAAATGCAGAATGGTTTACCAAGAAAGACAAAGTTGCAGAAAGCATCAAAATGACTGTTTTCAAAGTAACTGGCGAAACCAATACAGACGACCTGTCACCAGCACCAGACGCATGGTCACGCCCAGACATTCCACTACACGCACGCGCAGCCTACAAAATGACTCGTGACGGCTTGAAGCCTGAAGAGCACGGTGTAACTGGACCAATGAGCCAGATTGAAGAGATCAAGGCTAAAGGACTTCCTGTTGCTTTCGTTGGTGACGTTGTTGGTACTGGCTCTTCTCGTAAGTCTGCAACAAACTCCGTTCTATGGTTCTTCGGTGATGACATCCCTGGTGTACCAAACAAGCGCACAGGTGGTGTTTGTATCGGTTCAAAAGTTGCTCCGATCTTCTTCAATACAATGGAAGATGCAGGCGCACTTGTCTTCGAAGCTCCAGTAGACAAAATGAATATGGGCGATGTTATTGAGATCCGCCCTTATGAAGGTAAAATCCTGAACGAAGCCGGCGAAACTATATCTGAGTTCAGCTTTAAGTCAGACGTTATTCTTGACGAAGTGCAGGCTGGTGGCCGTATCCCGCTAATCATTGGTCGCGGTTTAACAGACAAAGCCCGTCAAGCATTAGGCCTTGAGACATCTGACCTATTCCGTAAGCCGGTTGATCCTGCTGATTCCGGTAAAGGCTACACACTCGCTCAAAAAATGGTGGGTAATGCTTGTGGCGTAGAAGGTGTAAGACCTGGCCAATATTGTGAGCCTAAGATGACGACTGTTGGCTCTCAGGATACCACTGGCCCAATGACTCGTGACGAATTGAAAGATCTGGCTTGCCTAGGCTTCTCTTCTGACCTGGTAATGCAATCATTCTGCCATACTGCAGCATACCCTAAGCCAGTTGACGTTGAAATGCAGCACACCATGCCAGACTTCATCAAGACCCGTGGCGGTGTTGCTCTACGTCCAGGTGACGGCGTTATCCACTCTTGGCTAAACCGCATGCTACTGCCAGACACAGTCGGTACCGGTGGTGACTCTCATACGCGTTTCCCAATGGGCATCTCATTCCCTGCAGGTTCCGGCCTGGTAGCGTTCGCTGCTGCAACGGGTGTAATGCCACTTGATATGCCTGAGTCAATCCTGGTTCGCTTCAAGGGAGAGATGCAACCTGGTATCACACTACGTGATCTGGTACATGCAATCCCATACTACGGTATCAAGCAAGGTCTGTTAACCGTTGAAAAAGCAGGAAAGATCAATGAGTTCTCTGGCCGTGTACTAGAAATCGAAGGCCTTAAAGGACTGAGTGTTGAGCAGGCTTTTGAACTTTCTGATGCATCTGCTGAGCGTTCTGCAGCAGGCTGTACCATAACACTTGAAGAAGAATCGGTTGCCGAGTACTTGAAGTCTAACATTGTCATGTTGCGCTGGATGATTGCCGAAGGTTACGGCGATCCACGTACACTGGAGCGACGTGCCAAGGCGATGGAAGAGTGGCTTGCCAACCCAAGCCTGATGCGTGCAGATAGCGATGCAGAGTATGCTCACATCGTTGAAATTGATCTGAACGAAATCAAAGAGCCAATCGTCTGCTGCCCTAACGATCCTGATGATGCGAAACTTCTGTCTGAAGTTGCTGGCGACACGGTTGATGAAGTATTCATTGGTTCATGTATGACCAACATTGGTCACTTCCGTGCAGCAGGTCAACTACTGGCTCAGAACAAAGCGCCTCTAAAAACCCGTTTCTGGATGACGCCTCCTACCAAAATGGATGCGGCACAGTTGATGGAAGAAGGTTATTACAACACCTTTGGTACATCCGGTGTTCGTACTGAGATTCCAGGATGCTCGCTATGTATGGGTAACCAGGCTCGCGTTGCTGCAAACAGCACCGTTCTTTCTACCTCTACACGTAACTTCCCGAACCGATTAGGTGAC
>JBFKTM010000555.1:0-2970 GCA_041636295.1 Oleiphilaceae bacterium | reverse complement strand
GCTCTTTGCCAATAACATAGGGGGGTTTATAGGGGGAAAACGCCACAGCCACTTCTGCACTGGTCGCCATACGAGCCCCGATGACAGCAATCAGACAGACAATAAAGAGTAGTTTGGTTTTCAACGTTACAACCTGATATCACGCATAAGAGGTGATTTTCGACTATGGGGCGCATTGATGGCTCCACTACCGCCACCCTTCTTATTATAGGTCTAATTAAAGCCCGTTTCAGCGTATTTGCAATACCACTCACAAGAGAGATTATTATACCTCCGTGCTATTTTATACCGTTCAATAAAAAAGAAAACGATGTCCCCTCCCCTAATTTACTTTCCACATAAATAGCACTGTGGTGTAGCTCAATAATTCTCCGGGTAATTGCGAGCCCTAATCCGCTGTTAGCCCGTTCGCCTTTAACACTATTGCGCCCTCGATAGTGGGCATCAAATACATGGGGTAAATCCTCTGCTGAAATACCGGCCCCGGTATCACTGATTGCAACTTTCAACTGCTTTCCTGCTCGTTCGATATTGATCAGCACCCTGTCACCCTGCTGACAATGTCGAATGGCATTTTCCACCAAATTGGTAAACACTCGCTCCAGTTTTTCAATATCTGCGTTGGCCATTAACGATGGGTCTTTAGGTTCCACGTCGAGTGTTACGCCTCTCTTTTGCGCTTCGAGCGCTAACTTCTGCAAAACATCTTGCGCCAATTCGGCAATAGAGACGGGCTCCATCGTCAGTTGTGCATTGTCGGCATCGAGGTGCGCCAGCTCAAAAAGTTGTTCGACCAGACGGCTCACCTGCTCTGCATTATTGACCGCCACCTGAATCAGTTCGGCACTTTCGGGCGCATCAAGTTCATGCTGCTTTAACTGCCAGGTTTCCAGATACCCTTGCAGTGCCGCCAAAGGAGTACGCAGATCGTGGGAAACATAAGAGATCAGCTCACGTCGCAACTCATCGGTGGTACGTACTTTTTCATACTGTTGCTTGAGGGTTGCCGCCATCGCCTTAAATGTTGTTCCAAGTCGATGAATCTCATCGGCTGAGCTCTCATCCCAATCTGAAATTGGCCACTTACCCTGATCAAATCCCTCTTCTCTAAATCGTCGCATATCCGTCGCGAGACGCCGCAACGGCCGAGTGAGCATGGCAAATAGCAGCAGCACCACGATCAAGCTGAAAAGCAACGCTGCCACCAGCCCCCAAAAACTGATCTTGATGATATGGCTGTTTTGCAGCAGATCAACCACGCTGTCGTAGATCTCACCGCCAATGATGATATAGAGATACCCTTTCAGCGCTTGATCTTGTTTGATTTCGGCTACCGAGAATATTTTTTGACGAAACAGCGAACGGGGGTCATCTCCAAGAATCGGCAACATATCGCGCCCTGAAAGAAACGATTTGATTGGGGCCAGATCAACCTGCATCCGTTTGATCTTATCGTGTTCAGCGGAATAGGTGGTCACTGCACCATCCGGCGTTAACACGTAAAACTCGAAACTAGGCCCCAGGATCATCATCGAATGGAAGGCGTGCTCCAGCGCCTCTTGATCAATTTCGCCATCTTTCAGCAGGCTGTCATCTTTCACCACATGGGCCGCCAGCTCCAGATGCAGCTTCTGTTCAACTTCACTCTGGTAACGGGTGGTCAACTGCTGTACCAGCACCATCAACAACAAACCGACCAGTAAAAAGCTGGCAAGCAGCCCAAGCACCAGCTTGCTGTAAAACGAGTTAATCCATCCTTTCATGGCGGTCATACGGCTACTCAATGAGCCCCCGTTGAGGCACCGGCATCAGAAAACTTATAGCCTACCCCCCAGACCGTTAACACATATTCCGGGTTCGACGGGTCTTTCTCCAACTTGGTACGGAGCCGGTTGATATGGGAGTTAACCGTGTGTTCATAACCGGTATGGTGATAGCCCCACACTTTATCCAGCAACTGACTACGGCTAAACACCAGTCCGGGCTGTCTGGCCATGTAGAGCAACAGGTCAAACTCGGTACTGGTCAAGTCAACCGGACGGCCATGGAGCATGACCTGACGCTTGGATATCCTAATTTCCAGGTTACCAAATCGTAGCTCATCCGACTCAACAACCTGTTGTTTAGCTGTCAACATCTCAACCCGCCGCAATAACGCCTTTACCCGGGCCAGCAACTCGCGAACGCTAAACGGCTTGGTTAAATAGTCATCCGCGCCCATCTCCAGCCCTACCACACGATCCGCTTCGGAGTCTTTAGCCGTCAACATCAGTATAGGTGTTAACTGCTGGGCCGATCGTAACTGCCGACAGATTTCCAGACCATCCATCTCAGGCAACATAACATCCAGTACGATCAAGTCGAAACTGCCAGTCAAGGCCATCTGCAGACCCCGTGAGCCATCGTCACAGCTTTCGACTTCGTAGTTCATATCTCGCAAATTCATTGCAACCAGTTTGTTAATATCCTGATCGTCTTCAATTACCAGAATTCTGCGTTTCATTTATAAAGGACCTTAAATTATTACCCGATGGTTGAGCATAACTTGGTACGTGAAAGAGGTACAGACTCAGTCTCCTTCCCTAACAGATAAAATAGTATGCTACAAAAATCCCGCTGGTTTCACGAAGTTATAACGAAACGGTCACAATAGACACCATAGCGCTCGATAATTGTCCATTCGACGTTCCCATAACGTTGCAGATTAGAAGAGTAGTTCAAAATTGGAACAGGCGTTATGGATGAAGTCGTGGTGCGGCTGATTCCCTTAATCGGCCCAGACAAATTAATTGATGAGATTGTGAACCAATCCGTTTATAGGTGACCCTATTTGTTGGGTTATCATTGATTGGGTTATCGGGCAGGTGAGTATATCCCCATTGCGAGCAATCCATATCTCTGTCTGGCTTTGAGGTAAAGGAACTTGGCTTCGTCCGATCCTAGTATCTGATCGAGTCGTGTATTTAAAGT
>JBFKTM010000554.1:0-2973 GCA_041636295.1 Oleiphilaceae bacterium | reverse complement strand
GCCCACTGGTCATACGGGCGCCGTTCGGTGGCGGGATTCACGCCCCCGAGCACCACTGTGAAAGTACCGAGGCGCTGTTTGCCCACATTCCAGGCCTTAGAGTGGTGGTGCCCAGCTCACCATTGAGAGCCTATGGGTTGCTCTTATCAGCCATACGTAACCCCGACCCGGTACTCTATCTGGAACCCAAACGGATCTACCGTGCCGTGTCCCAACCGGTGATGGATGATGGCAAAGCGCTCCCTCTGGACACCTGTTTTACCCTGCGAGAAGGCAATGACCTGACGCTCATCTCCTGGGGAGCCATGATGCAGGAGACCTTGCAGTGTGCCCGTTTACTCGCCGACAAGGGGGTTGATTGTGAGGTGATTGATGTTGCCTCGATAAGCCCTCTGGATACCCATACTATGGAGTGCTCTGTCAGTAAAACCGGCCGGTGCGTTATCGTTCATGAGGCAGCCCGCAGTGTGGGAGTGGGAGCCGAAATTGCGGCTCACCTTGCAGAGCACTGCCTGCTGGATCTTCGTGCACCGGTGAAACGGGTCACGGGCTACGACACGATAATGCCTTACTTCAGAAATGAAGGGTATTACCTGCCCAGTGTCGAACGCATTCTCACAGCTGTTGAAGAGGTTATGGCGTTTGGGTAAGAAGGGGCAAGGTTTAAGGGACAAGTTACAAGGTTCAAGGTTCAAGGTTCAAGGTTCAAGGTTCAAGGTTCAAGGTTCAAGAAGCATAGCGGCTATTTTGAAATAAGGAGAGGTTATGAAATATTTTAAGCTCCCGGATCTAGGAGAGGGTTTACCTGAGGCTGAAATCGTACACTGGCATATTAAGGTGGGTGATACGGTCAAGACTGACCAGATTATGGTGGAAGTGGAAACTGCCAAGGCGATCGTTGAAATCCCCTCCCCCCAAGACGGCACCATTGTCGCTTTGTTTGGGCAAGCGGGCGATATTATTCACACCGGTGAGCCATTGGTCGAGTTTGAAAGCAGTCAAAGTGATGACAGCGGCACCGTGGTGGGCAGCTTAAAACAGGCTGAATCCACCGCCTCCGTCGATCACTTTATCATTGGCGCAGCCCCTTCCAGCCGACAAGCCCATCATTCGCGCACCACTCCAGCGGTGAGGGCTCTGGCCAAACGGTTAAATGTCGATCTGGAACAGCTCACTCCCGCGCCAGACAAAGAGTTTATTACCGCTACGGATATTGAGAGAGCTGCAGCCCTGCAACAGGCCCATGGTGAGGCCCATGTGCTCAAAGGGGTGCGACGAGTCATGGCAAAAAACATGGCGCTCTCCCATGCCCAAGTAGTACCGGTTACCTTAGTGGAAGATGCTGATATCCATGACTGGAGTGCCAATAGCGACTTGACCATGCGACTGATTCACGCGATCGCACAGGCCTGCAAAGCGTCGCCCAATCTGAACGCCTGGTTTGATGGCCACAGTTTGAGCCTGCGACTAATGAATGAAATTAACATCGGTATTGCCGTCGATTCTGCCGACGGACTGTTCGTACCGGTACTCAATAACGTCGGTGCTCGTACGCTAACGGATCTTCGAAAAGGGCTCAACCAGATGCGGGCCGATATTAAGCAGCGATCAATTCCCCCCTCCCACATGCAAGGGGCAACGATTACCCTGTCAAATTTCGGCACCATTGCGGGCCGCTATGCCAACCCGGTGGTGGTTCCGCCGCAAGTGGCCATTATCGGGTGCGGCGTTGCCCGTGACGAAGTGGTCGCACGCGACGGCAAGGTCGAGATTAGAAAAACACTGCCGTTGTCTATTACCTTCGATCACCGGGCCGCCACCGGTGGCGAAGCTGCACGGTTTATGGCAGCATTGCTTGAAGACCTGAAAATGAAAAAAGTGTAGTGTGCCCCCTATGAAGCAATCTTCGAACCGACGGGTAGTCCCGGGATGGTTGAGCTCCATACTGCTGTTAGCGCTGTTTACGGTAGCAGACCTTTCCCTGGCTGTTTCAAGGGAGATCGTTCGTGGCCGCGCCATCTGCGACCAAACCGAAACGGCCTGTATCGATGGTGTGATTACCTGGTATAAAAACGATAAGACCATCAAGATCGAAGGCCGATTACGCCGCGCCGTTACTCCGGGCAAACTGCACTTCCTGTTTTCCGGCCACCTGAGCACCGGCGAACAGGTCTTCCACACTCAGCAAGTGGAGCTGAGGGGTAAACGCGGTGAAATTATCGACGAACGGTTTAAGCCACCTTTTTCCAACCAGACTATTTGGGCACTGCACCAGCTTCGTTACGAGCCGCTTGTTGAGTGACTAGACTTGAGCACCAAACGGGTTTCGTCAACCAGGGCCGTTACCGTCAACCGGGGGAGGCTGGGAGGGGGTTAAGGTTATAGCACTATTTAGCCTCCGCCTTAATCGCCTTGATCACTTGAATCGCCTTTTTTCGTTGGGCTTTAATCAATTCATACTCATCCAGCAGGGCAGCCTGCTCTTCACTGTCTTCAACCGACTCTAGCTGTCGTTTAATGGCCTTGGTTCGTTTTTTTAACCGCCTTAAAACCTCTACAATTTTCTCCCGACGCTCAATCTGCTCCCGATAGTCACTATCAAGAAACCCCTTCAACTTTTTGAGCATTTTTTGCACTTTGTTTTTATTTGGCATCACTCTCGCCTCTTATGCTCTTGTTTATGCTCTTCGACTCGGCAACCGGTTCACGCTGATCAATCTCCTTGATCAAGTCAGATATTTCGCTGGCATCGAGTGAAAGTTCTGAGTCAATGGCACGCCCTCCTGCAGAGGAGGCCCCTTGCAGTAACTCGACCATATTAATCAGTTTTCGCCCAACACCGTGTGCATAGTGGAAGTCGTTCATTAGTGAGGTAGCCGCAGTTCCCGCAATTTTCTGCTCTCGAATCAGCCGATCCAACTCACCACTTCCTACTACATCAGCCTTCTCCAAGTGAACTCGGGCTCGGTCAAT
>JBFKTM010000553.1:0-2979 GCA_041636295.1 Oleiphilaceae bacterium | reverse complement strand
GCAAGAAGCACCACCCCCAAGCCACACAGCAGACCGGCAACGGCTCCCTGCTTTGCCATATGCCAGGCATCACTTACATGAAAGGCATTGGCACGATGAATATGTGCTTGCTGTGCTGCATGATCATCACGTGAAAGTAGATGAATATGACCATCGGTAATACCCAGCGATCTCAATTCATTCGCAATCGCCGAGGCACTCTCAATTGTAGGAAGCGTAAAATACAACCGTGCCATCTTAACGCCCTCCAGATTCACGACCTCTACCTGTAGAGTATAGAAATCAAAAAGTATTCCTTCCAAGGCCAAATAACACTAAGAATTATTCCCTTTAATTACTGACGATCTAATGCGTTGTTCTAAAGCCCCTCTTAGAAGGCCCGAAAAAACATCATTTTCATGTAAAAAAAGGCAGATTTTACTCTGCCTTTTCAAACTTGCTGTCTCTGATTACGCGGATAATATTACAGGTCGCCTGCTACCGCTTTTTTAGCCAGCTTACCCACCTCAGTATGATGCGTCATGGCAGAGAACTTTTTGGTCACCGCTTCAGGGCCGTAGGCTATTAACGCAACCGGTGTGCTGGTATGCGTTCCCGTTCCCCACACAACATTTTGCTGTTCACTCAAGGCACGACCAATCAGATCATTACGAATCTCATCGCCATAAACATAAAATGCCTTAAATTCTTTTACCTTAGGGAAGGTCTCGGCATCCAGATATTTATGCCCCTTAACCTTATAGCTATTGTTCTCACGTGCCAGAATATCTTCTGCTTGTGCGATATTGATATCGAACTCGCTATTCTCATTCACCAGTTTCACCAGTGTTTCTGGCGTTTTATCGCTACTGTCATAGTCAGACATGATATTGGCAAAGCTTTTCTTCTGCATGTACATCTTGTCTAGAATATCAAAGCTACCGAAGTTGAAATTAGGCTTGTAGCTAGTGCCTTCAAATGCCGAGCCACTGACTTTAGCCGCTTCAGGCAAATTTGCACGGGAGTAGCTGAATCCAAAACCGCCGGTTTCATGATCGGCCGTTATCAGCACTAGCGTGTCATTGCGCTTGCTCGCCCACTCGTAAACATAATTAACGGCTTCGTCGAACTTTAACATCTCATGTAGCATGGTCGCAGCATCGTTGTCGTGTCCGGCCCAGTCTATGCGCCCACCTTCAATCATCAGGAAGAAACCGTCTTCATCCTGTGAAAGAATATCCAGTGCCTTTTCAGTCATCTCTTTCAGACCAGGCATGGTTCGGCTGGGGTCGTTTTTGGTCTGAGAATACTCAATACCATCTTGCATACCGGAATAGGCAAAGAGCCCAAGCAACTTGCCATTTTCGACTTTTGACAGATCATTGCGGTTGAACGCCAGGTTGTACCCCATTTTCTCCGCTTCATCTAACAGGTTCTTGTTGTCTTTACGCTTTGATTTGATCTTAACGGTACCGCCGGTTTTTTCTACCAATGCATTGTAAACTTCACCCTTTTCATTGGCCTCTTTTGGAATCCAGTAGCGAAGCCCGCCCGATAACATTACATCAACCTGATTCGCCAACATATCCTCAGCAATCTGGTTTTCCAACGAGCGGTGATAACGGTGCGCCGCAAATGAAGCAGGTGTTGCATGGGTCAAGCGGGTATCTGAAATCAAACCAGTTGCCTTACCCTGAGCCTTCGCCAGCTCAAGCACTGTTTCAACCGGATTACCATTAACATCCAGCCCTACTGCTTCCGAAAGTGAAGGCTCGCCCGTTGCCAGCTGTGATGCGGAACAGGCAGAGTCAACCACAATGCCTTGTGCCGGATTATGGCTTGAGAGGCCAAGGGTTCCATTGTTAATGATTTTTGTGAGTCCGGTAGATTGCCCTTTATATATTGAAGTTGAGGCATTCCGCGCATAATCTTCCAGCAACCCCATTTGCTGAGGCCCCATACCGTCACCGATCATCATGATGACGTTTTTTACCTGAGACGGTGACTCATCAGCCACGTTAGCTGTCTGAACCTGACTGCAGCCCGCCGCTGTCAGGAGTGACAAACTCACTCCCAAAACCTTCAAGCGTGTTTTAAAACCGGTTACTTGCATGATGACACTCCAAAGAAAATAGTCTTGTTGGTATTTTTATAAAACAAGTTTTTGAAAAGCATTGTTCGTTTGTGAACAGAGGGTCATCATTATCTGTATAGATAATTACGATTTTATTACAGAAAAAATTAGAAGGGGCACTCTCTAACTTTTTAAGAAAGTGGAAGCCTCTCGCAGAGGGCTTCATTAAATCAGTAAAACTTTGTCGGATTATCAAGACTCACAAGCAACCCAATGATTAAACCTGCACCACTAAATGCAGTCTAGCTTGCAGTTATCAAAGTCCGCCTTCAAACCCTTGTTGGCGCCACGCCTCGTAGCTGATAATCGCCACGGCATTAGATAAGTTTAAACTTCGGCTATTCGGCTGCATCGGAATTCGCAGTCGCTGAGCCGGTTCTATACTCTGTAACAGCTCAGGCGGTAGACCGCTGGTTTCAGAGCCAAACAGCAGCACATCGCCGGGTTGGTATTCTATCTCGGTGAAAGGACGACTTCCTTTAGTCGTACAAGCCAGAATTCTACGACCGGGAACTGCCTGCAGAAACGCTTCAAAATTAGGATGAATGGTCACTTTGCTAAGATCACCATAATCCAACCCTGCACGACGCAACTTCTTCTCCTCCAAATCAAACCCCAGCGGCTCAATCAAGTGCAAATGACAGCCATTGTTTGCAATCAGCCGAATAATATTACCGGTATTGGGAGCGATGCGTGGTTCGTATAGTACGATATGAAACATAACGTTGATCTTTGGTCCTGTTGATTGGAGCGCAAGTATAGCCAGCCCACTTCAAGCGATCAACAGAGTTCAGTGCGATAGAGATTAGGAACAGGGGACAAGGAGCAAGAAGCAAGGGACAAGGAGCAAGTGGCAAGTGGCAAGT
>JBFKTM010000552.1:0-2990 GCA_041636295.1 Oleiphilaceae bacterium | reverse complement strand
CGCGAGTCAGGCGGTCAGGTTGCTGATCTGACGCCAGCATAGAGAGTGACAGGTCGAACACAATTGCCAAATTGTCACTCTGTTGTTGCAGTGGTTGTGGTTTTTTTTGCCAGCTGGGCCCGGCCAATCCCAAAATCATTAATGCGACTATTATTGAAATCCACTTTGAGAAATCGGTGGTATTGACCTTTTTCTCCTCAACCACTAAGTGTTTGAGTAAATCGGGGTTGATCGCCTTACTCCAGCCGGAGTTGCCATAACCCTGTTTTTTTCGCGAATACCAGAACACCAGTGGAATGATTAACAGCGCTAGTAACCATAGTGGCCTTAGAAAATGAAATTGCGTGATAGTCTCTGTAAATGACATCGGTTACTCCACAACCTCTCTTTGCCTGGCGGATAGTAATTGTCGAATTTTAGGCCTGAGATAGGCTGTTAAAACGAGTGCCATCAGTGAGCAGAATGATGCCGCGAGCGCCCAATGGAAATAGGACCGAGTGGGTCGATAGGATCTTACTTCCTGCTCTATAGGTTCCAGGCGGTTGATGGCTTCATAAACCAGTTCTAGCTCGCCCGTGTTGCGAGCCCTGAAATATTCCCCTCCGGTACTGTCTGCAATTTGCTGTAAGGCTTTTTCGTCAAGGTCTTTAGACGGGTTTACTTTCCATGTACTTAAGAAGCCCCTTTGTATCATTTCATCTGCACCGATACCGATGGTATAGATCTTAATGTTCTCTTTTGCTGCCAGCTGTGCAGCCTTTTCAGGCTCTATCTCTCCGGCGGTATTGGCGCCATCGGTCAGTAATATCAGTACCCGGCTATCCTGTGGACGCTCCCTCAATCGTTTCACAGCAAGGGTAACGGCATCCCCGATAGCGGTTGCCCGACCGGCCATGCCGAGAAATGCCTCTTGCAACAGCGTATTAACAGTTACCGTATCAAAGGAGAGTGGCGATTGAATATAGGGCTGGGAGCCGAACAGAATGAGTCCAATTCGGTCACCTTTGCGCTGTTCAACAAAGTCACTGACAACAGATTTTACTACATCCAGTCGAGTGACCTGATAACCGTTAAGAATCATATCTTCCTCTTTCATACTGGGAGATATATCAACCGCAAGCATTAAGTCTCGTCCAGAAATAGGTAGTTCAAC
Source organism: Oleiphilaceae bacterium (assembly GCA_041636295.1). Lineage (GTDB taxonomy): Bacteria > Pseudomonadota > Gammaproteobacteria > Pseudomonadales > Oleiphilaceae > Alkalimarinus. The sequence goes on along the minus strand of JBFKTM010000552.1, from coordinate 1,837 downwards.
CAGCTCGCCAACATACTGAGGGCGGCTTACCGCAATCACCAAAGAGACCCATGCAATCAAAACCAGTACTTTTAAAAGCATTGAATTTTGAGGGGCGGGGGATTCACCAGTTAGTCCTGCGGCTTCCAGTCGGCTGAAAAAAGGCACGCGCAATGCCTCAGTAGACTGAGTGGTTGTTTTACTCCGTGCCTTAAAAAATAAGGGGAGAGGAAGTAGCAAAATTAACCAAGGCCATTCAAATTCAAGCATTACGCCTCCCTAACCCATTGTTGTGCAGAGGAGAGCAGGGCTTGAATATTAATTGTTGGGGCTTGTTGTTATTGGCCCTCTGCAAGCAGGGTTATTTGTTCATCGGTAAAGATCATTGAGCGCTTGCCGCTGCCTAAGAATGAGTGAAGAAATTCAGCCCACCGCTCACCCGTTAGTGCGCTAATTGAAGGGTCTTGTACTTTATAGAGCGCGATCTGTTTAATAATTCGGTTAATTTGACGTACTGTCTCTTGTGCTGAGTTGCGATTGGTACGCTGTTCCAGTTGCTCAATGGCTTTAATGGCCTCTTTTTTCCAGGCGCTGTTTTTTACATGCTTACGCCATGCGTAGATTGATGAAATGATTATCAGCAATAGTGCGATGCTTACAATCCACCAGCCAGGAGCCATTGGCCAGACCCCAATAGCTTCCGGTTCATGTATGTCTTTTAGTTGAGTCAATAACTCTTCAGGAGTCATTATCGTTACCCGTCACTACCGTTCTTAATGTTGTTTATAACTTCGATGTCTCTGATAAAGTTTGCCCGGGCAGGAATGACGACAATCTTGATTTCCCGTAGTAGACACTAATCAGAAGACGCTAAATGCTAAAGAATGAGCTTCATTAGCTTTTGTATCACATCCCGCGGTTGCTCTGTTGTATCTTGTTCTAGATAAGGTACTCCCAGGCTCGTCATTGTCTGCGTTAATTGCTTATTGAAGAGGCTAACCGCTTGGGCGTATTGATCTTTGGTTGTATGCTTGTAAGTGTTTAGCGTAGTAATCTTTTCGCCATTGCTAACGGAGTACATCCCCGGTGGCGGAAGCTCTATTTCAAGCGTATCAAAATAGCGGATAGCCGCGACATCGTTGTGTTTTGATAGTAGGTGGATGTGCTGTTTAGTGGTTTCGTTGTAATCCAGAAAATCACTTAATATAAATATGAGTGTGCCCGGTTTGGCGATTCTCTGTGCTTCGATCAACGCATCATTGAGGGTAAACGAACGTCCCGCGTTCTGGTCGTGCCGATTAACCGATAGAGCATTATTGAAGTCAGCCAAAACGTTAATAAATCGCATTACAGACTTCCTGCTTCTGGCAGGCTTTACCTCATGATGGCCGTTGTCGGAAAAAACAATACCCCCAACGCGGTCACCTTTCTCGATCGCCATCCAGGCAAGCAGGGCTGCCGACTGTGCCGCCCGAACGGACTTAAACGTTGTTTTGCTTCCAAAAAACTGTGAAATACTTTGATCACAGATTATCAATACAGGGCGTTCACGCTCTTCATGAAACAACTTGGTATGTGGTTTTTGGCGGCGAGCGGTGACGCGCCAATCAATGCTTCTTACATCATCACCCGGCTGGTAGTGTCTCACCTCCGAAAATTCCATACCCCGGCCACGAAAGGGCGATCGGTGTGAGCCGCTTTGCTGTCGTACCGCTCTCCGAGCAGAAGGCATCGCTAATGCCATGGCATCAAAGCGGGTTAGCATCAGCTCTTTCATGCTACAGTAAATAGGACTCGAGGTGTCGGGGCCTTTCTGTGGCGACATTGTTGGTTTTGCGGTATTGCTTCGATTGAACTG
>JBFKTM010000551.1:0-3013 GCA_041636295.1 Oleiphilaceae bacterium | reverse complement strand
CAATACCTCGGTTAACACCACGCGCAACCACGACCACCACGAGCAACAGAAACAGAGTATGCCATGACGCAAAATAACTGGGAGAAGACTGTAGTCGACGCAGCACATCAATAACTTGCACGGCGCCACCCTCGGAAAACTCACCAAAGGCAGAGGAGAAGACGTAGGCCAAAGACATACCGCCAACAACGGTATAGAGCGTTAAAATCAAAAAGCCAGACAAAACCGATAACACCCCGATCCCGCCCCAGAGTCGATTTGAGCCCGCACGTTTAACCAGGGTTTTAACACTATTGATGGGGCTACTGCGGCCGAGCCGCCCCAAAACAACTTCAGCCATTGCAACCGGGAGACTCACCAGAAGCAAACAGATTGCATAGGCAACAAAAAAACCGCCGCCATGAGTTCCAGCCAAATAGGGGAATTTCCAAAAATTAGCCAAGCCGACCGCTGCACCGGTCGCCGCCAATACAAATGTAATCTGACTATTCCAGGAACCGTGAATGGTTTCGTGTTTACCTAGCATTACACCCCGCTATACATCCGTGTCAGACAATTAGAATGCGCTGATTCTATAAGATTATTTACCCTAAAGTCAGCGAATCTCATCACCTATCACTATATATTTAATAAATATCGCATGATTATTATTTATGTTGCGTTACAATAGCATTCCTTTTGAAGTATTCCTTTGATATAAAACGACAATGGCAAAACAAAAAAAAGGCGGCCTCGGTAGCGGCACTATCGCCCTCAATAAAAAGGCTCGCCACGACTATCATATAGAAGAAAAGTTTGAAGCTGGAATGGTTCTAACCGGGTGGGAGGTAAAAAGCCTCCGCGAAGGAAAGTGCCAGCTGACGGACTCATACGTGTTGCTAAAAGATGGCGAAGCCTGGCTGCTGGGTGTTCACATTTCGCCACTTAAAACCGCGTCTACTCACGTCATTGCAGACCCTATACGAACCCGTAAGCTGCTACTGAACAAGAAGCAGATCAGCCGAATTATCAGCAAAGCTAACCAAACCGGCCATAGCTGTGTGCCACTTGCTATCTACTGGAAGGGCAACCTGGTTAAATGTGAAATTGCTTTGGTTAAGGGTAAAAGAGAGTTCGACAAGCGCGCGACCGAAAAAGAGCGCGACTGGAGCCGCGAAAAACAGCGGGTTATGCAGAAAAACCTCTAGGACGTTTAGCTTTAACTAGTTGGCCTCATAGAACATGAGGCCGACCACCTCCCCTTCCCTCTTAGAGCTTAGTTGTATATTCTTTAAACAAGTTCCCTATTAGGTGTGCTTGCTTAAAAAAAATATAAAGGAGGGGCCGCTATGCTGCCATACCGTGAACCCATGTCCCCCGTCGATCACGCATGGTTGAGAATGGAGAATCCCAATAATTTAATGATGATTGGGGTGGTACTAGTATTCGAGTCTCCCATCTCTAAAGCGGCACTACAACACTCAATCGAAGAGCGACTTCTCCATTTCGCGCGATTTAAGCAATGCGTTATTCATGAGCATGGCAAAACGTATTGGCAAGACGACCCACACTTTGACCTAGACAATCACCTCCACTGCATTGCCCTACCGGGCAAAGCAGGTAAAGCAGAGCTGCAAACGCTGGCCGGGGACCTAAACAGCACCCCCCTGGACTTTTCCAAACCACTCTGGCAATTTCACCTGATCGACAACTACCACCAAGGCGCGGCCCTTATTGTTCGAATTCATCACTGCATTGCCGATGGTCTTGCCTTGGTCAGAGTAATGCTCTCAATGACGGATGACACGCCAACCAGCTCTCCCCACGTCCCCCTGCAAGCCACACCCCATTCATCCAATAACAACTCCATCTTACATTTCCTGGACCCGGCCCGTGCACTTCTGAACACAACATTTCATCTGGGACAAGAAATACTTAAAGAAGGCCAGGATATCGTCAAACATCCCTCACACCTGCTGGACTTAGCCAAAGAAGGCTTATCAATCAGCTCTGAGATAACCCGTATCGGCTTAATACCCGATGACTCCAGATCGCTACTCAAAGGTGAACTAAGCGGACGCAAAAACGTTGCCTGGGCAGAGCCCCTGTCTCTAGAGCAGGTAAAACAGACCGCTCACCACCTCAATGGCACAATAAATGACGTTTTGCTTTGTGTGGCCAGCGGCGCACTGAGACGCTACCTGCTTAACACAGGGAAAAGACTCAATGGTGCCAAAGTTCATGTTGCCGTGCCATTCAACCTCCGCCCATTGGATCAACCCATCAAAACCCTTGGCAACCAGTTTGGATTAGTTATTGTAGAACTCCCGGTAGGCATTGAAGACCCAATGGAACGCTTTAGTGCAGTTCAACAAGCCATGCGAGACTTGAAACACTCCTACCAGGCACAGATCTTTTACGGCTTACTGGGCGCTTTAGGTAAAGGCCCCAGCGTACTTGAGCAGACGGCGCTAGAGTTACTCAGCAAAAAAGCCTCCGCAGTCATGACCAACGTACCAGGCCCCATGCAACCAATATTTCTAGCAGGAAGCCGATTGCTACAGCCCATGGTATGGGTGCCACAATCTGGAGAAGTGGGCGTAGGCTTGAGCATCCTAAGTTATGCCGGAACAGTACAATTTGGCGTGGTCGCAGACAAACAGTTGATTGCCCACCCCGACGATGTGGTCGAGCTCTTCCACGAAAGCTATCAAGAACTCCAAAAACAGGTAAATAGCTGAGGAACTTATCTAGTTTTTTAGTGACTAACACTTGAAATGGAGTGAACCAGCCTTATATACTGATTCAGGTTTAAGAGTTATGCCTAACTTAGTTAAGCATTAACACCTTAAAGCCAAGATTTCTGGGGACGACATGGCTTCGACGCCGGTAACAAAACCAGAGGTGCATGTCGAGATGGCGGCGAATCTCGTAAAATCAAAGCTGTAAATTAATAATTGCTAACGATGAAAGTTACGCTCTAGCGGCCTAAACCCCTGCTAGCATCTAGGCTAAGGTGCTTATACCGCGGTCT
>JBFKTM010000550.1:0-3013 GCA_041636295.1 Oleiphilaceae bacterium | reverse complement strand
GGCGTGGTCACCGTGCTCGACGGTCAGATCGCCCCGGGGATCAAGGCGCTCGAGCATGCGCTGGAGGAAGCGCGCAAGCTCGGAGATCCAAGGCTCATCATCAGCACACTTCGACTGATATTTCCCGAGTCGGCCTTGAGCAGTTTGAAGCGAATCGCCAGTGGCATTAATAACTCGTTTGAAGCCATGGAACTGAGTGCCACCGTGGCAAGAATTACCATGGAGGTGCCGGCAGATAATCCGCCAATATAGGCAATCAGTGCCAGCAGTTCGTTGCCTTCCTGTAGTGGCAGCAGTAGCGAGAAATAGGCTTTATTGGGCTCTTCCATACCAAAATAGAGTTGTCCTGCCAGGGCGATGGGCTGCACAAATAGATTGATGAGAACCAGATAGAGAGGGAATACCCAGCGTGCAGTTGGCAGATCACGTGGTGACTGGTTTTCAACTACCGCCACATGAAATTGGCGGGGCAGACAGAAGATGGAAAATAGCCCCAACATCATATGGGTGAGATAGATATAGGTAGTATTAAACTCGGACAGCACCTGATTAATGGAGGGCACCTGGCGAGCCTTGTCGAGGACTGATGCGAGCCCATCATTGATTACATAAACGGCAAATATGCCCATTATCAGGAATGCGATCAGCTTAATAATCGACTCCAGTGCAATTACGTGCATGAGGCCTTGATGGTGCTCACTGGTATCGACGTGGCGCGTTCCGAAAATAATGGAAAAAGCGGCCATCAGTATCGCCACATAAAAAGACTGGTCTTGCCACCAGAGCGTAGAGACGTGGGTGGTCGCCGTTAGCAACGAAAAAGAGACCGATACCGCCTTGAGTTGTAATGCGATATAGGGAATCACCCCCACTAGTGAGATAACCGCGACAATAATGGCAATGATTCGGGCGTGCCCATAGCGGGCGGCCACAAAGTCGGCCACGGTGGTGGCGTTTTCACTTTTGCCGGTACGAATCAGCCGGTCGAGAAAACGCCAGCCAAAAATAAAGAGAAAAATGACCCCTAGATGCAGAGGGGATATCCACCATCCGGTATGGGAGAACTGCTCTACCGTGCCATAGAAAGACCAACTGGTGCAGTAAGTAGCCAGGCTGAGGCCATAGATATAGGGCTGCAAACGCCTCGCTTCTGGTTGACGATCACCTCGCCGTGCAACCCAGAAAAGTAAACCAATATAGAGTAGTGAAAATAGAATCACCCAATGAGGCGTTAGCATAAAGTTATTGGTCTCGATTTGTTATACCACTGTTTAAGATAGCTCTGTTTGTCTGTGAGTTCACGTCGTCACTAATTAGTACCCATCCAGAAACGCATGAAGCTTGAAAGATATTCTACTGTAGGTCGTGTTTTAACTGGACAAATCAGCATCTTACCGGCATTCATTGTCGGGTTAAAACCCGACCTACATTAAAACGGCTGTTTCTGGACAGGCTCTAAGTAGTTCCCTTCCAGAAACGCTTTTTCGTCATACCGAAGGATCCACCCGCTGTTGAAGTTAATGGATCCTGTGATCAAGTCACAGGATGACGGCGGGGGAATTAATTGTGATTCTGGATAGGCACTAATTAGTTCGCGCCCATAACTCAATGATGGCTAATGTAGCAATCATGCGGCTTGCAAGCCCATCCTACTTTCGAATGAGGGTAAAAGCTTTTTACCGTGGGTAGACTGAATGCAACTTTGGAGTATTCGATAACAGGTAAGTGATGAGGCTCCAGGTATTGATTGATTGAAGAGATAGCCAACGAAATTCATATTGATTCGTGGAGACGCACATGAAAACAAGTCTAAAAAAAGTGGTAACGACAGCCGTTATTGCCGGCACCCTGAGTATTGGAACGGCGGCCCAGGCGGCAGCGAAGGTCAAACCTGTTCTACTGAAAACCCCTGTGGCCTTTGGAACTCATCTGCCTGCACTGGGCTCCCCGATTAAGTGGGTCTCTGAAAAATTGAGCGTGGTTTCCAACAATACGCTCAAGATGAAAATCTATGAGCCGGGCAAGCTGGTGGCACCTTTTGAAATTCTGGATGCGGTCTCTACCGGTAAGGTGAATTCCGGTTATACCACGGCCGGCTACTGGGCCGGAAAAATTCCTGCCGCTTCACTGTTTTCAGCGGTGCCGTTCGGGCCTGAAGCCCCGGAATATATGGCGTGGTTGTATTACGGCAACGGCATGACCCTGTATCAGGAGATGTACGATAGCGCCGGTTACAATGTCAAGGTAATGCCCTGTGCCATTATCTCTCCTGAGACGTCTGGCTGGTTTAAGAGTGAAATCAAATCCGCCGATGACCTGAAAGGCATGAACATGCGCTTCTTTGGGTTGGGGGGCGATGTAATGCAGAAGCTAGGGGTATCTACCTCACTGTTACCTGGTGGTGAAATCTTCGGCGCATTGGAAAAAGGGGCCATTGATGCCACTGAGTTCTCGCAACCGGCAATTGATGAGCGGCTGGGCTTCTACAAAATAGCCAAAAACAATTACTTTCCTGGCTGGCATCAGCAAGCCACCGTGTTTGAGCTGTTGATCAACAAAACTGTCTGGAAAGGGATGCATGAAAGCCAACAGGCACAGATCGAAGCAACCTGTATGGCGTCAATCACCAACTCCATCGCCGAATCTGAAGCCAACCAGTTTAAGTCGATGATCAAGAACGAGAAAGAGCGTGGCGTGAAGATGCATTATTGGGATGACCAGATGCTGGGCACCTTCGAGTCAGCCTGGAAAGAGGTCTCCGCAGAGCAGGCGGCTAAAGACCCTATGTTCAAAAAAGTATATGCCGACCTGAGCGAGTTTAGAGAAAACTACAAGGTGTGGGCTAATCGAGCTTTCCTCCCCCGTGGAAAATAAGACGGTTTTGGCCGTTGCTTTGGCACCCCTCGCGGGTGCCCTTTTTACCTCCGTTTCAAAAAGTGATGTTTCCTTGGGAGAGTCGTTATGAGCCGTGAACGAGTACTGCAACCGGTACCACTCGCCGATCAGATCGATC
>JBFKTM010000549.1:0-3015 GCA_041636295.1 Oleiphilaceae bacterium | reverse complement strand
TTCTCCGCCATTTCAAGTTCATCATACTCGTAACTAATCGCCGCAATGAGCGCAGCCAGGCCAAATCCGGGGTGAGACTTCTCTCCTAATTGATCTCTCGCCAGGTTGAAGCCATCCCGTGCCTCTTTCAGTGCTTCATGGTGAAAACCTTGCTTGGCAAACGTCACCGCCAACAGCGAGTGTGCCCAACACTGCCCGTAAAAACTGCCATATGCCTGAAAGTGAGCAAGCGCTTTGTTGAGTGCGACTTTAGCCTCACTGAAATGGGAAAGGCATTTTTCACTAAACCCTTTTAGTAGCCAGGCAATTCCCATCTCATAATGGTAATCATTGATGTTTTTGAAGTGCCCATGATCATTCCACTGTTCAAGCCATTGCGTAACTTGGGACGAGACTGAAATCACTTCATCTTTTAGCCCCTTGGCGGCACAATGAACCAATGCAACAACTCGGGTTATCTCTTGTTGGATCTCCTGTGTATACGCCTGTTTCTTGCGTTCCAATACCGCAATTTGTTCGATGGCCGAGAGAAACTGACGTCCGGCACTCAGTGACCAGATATAGCCGATCCGAACCCCCGGGTACAGGTCAACGACGCTATCAGGCAGCGATTTAAACCAATCAAGATAGGTTACATGTTTGGCGTATCTTACAACCACTGTTGGAAAAGCAGCCTCCATCCATAATGCAGCTTGTTCGTAATCTTTGGCCTCTAGCGCGAGATCGATCGCTTCCTCCTCGCTGGCAAATTCCTTAAACCAATTGGCCGCAGAAATACGTGCCTCAATCTGTTCTTTGGCGCTTAAGTCAAATTGGCACCGCTTGCGAAGAAAGATGTTGAATAGCTGATGAAAACGAAACCAGCTGGCGGTTGAGTCGATACTAGCAATAAACGTATTATTTTGAATGTAAGATATGAGCTGTTGGCTTTCTAATTCGTCATCACCAAGAAGCTGACAGAGCTCAATATTAAAGCGATCAAGCAAAGCCAGTTTAAGCATTAACTTTTTTAAACCGGAAGATTGGCGTTCAAATACCCGTTCAACGAAATATCGATCAAATGCCACCTGACCCTGTCCCAATTCCTCGATAAATGTCTCGAGCGGCACCTCTTCTTCAAGATTCATGGCGATATAGTAAATCGCTGCGGGCCACCCTTCAGTAAGATCAACTAACTGTTGCAGAATGACCGCGTTGGGAATGGCTTTATTGGCCTGCTGAAATACATCTCCTATATCTTGTTTGCTAAATCGTAAGGCTTCCTGGGTAATACTCGCGACTTCGTTTTCCATCAAAAGGTGGGAGTACGCAAACTCTGCGGCTTTCGCCGTTGTGATAAAAAACCGAACCGTAGGTGCACTGTATCGAATCAGGCTGTTAAGGATATCGAGCACCGCTTGCTCTGTGAGGTAATCAACATCATTAACATAGATATCAAGCCGACTAAGTTCATTCATCTCATCGATCAATGAGCGAACCCAAGGGTTAAAAGAAGGCGGGGTAAACCCGTCCGGTTGGAAATGCCCCGTTTTTCCCTGGCTGGTGGGTTGGTGCACCCTCAAAGCGGTGCCTATTTTCTGGATTAGATTGACCGGATCATTGTCGGAATGCCTGACATTTAACCATAATGAGGGCTGATCAGAGGCTTGATAGATCTGACATAGCAGCCCCGTTTTACCATATCCGGGTGGTGCCTGAATCAATGTGAGTTTTTTGGGCGAGCGTCGTAACTGCTTGACGAGCTCTTTTCGGGCGAGATGACCAGTAAATTTCGGGGGCGAAATATCTGTATCACGGACCTCAAATTCACTCATAAATGGCTGCTTTTATAGCTTTTGAAATTTGATAAAATGAGCAACGCTCAAATGGCGATTAACAATAACGTCCCTGTTACTCTAGTGCAACACTGGCACACACTCTGAGACTAACAGGTTCTTTTTCTCTACACACTGCCCAGTTAAAGCAAAACCTGAAATCAGACCGTTTTCGTTGATAAAACGAGCTTCGAGATCCTTGCCGGTTCCCTGCACCTCCCATACGCCTTTTTTGTCGAGTGGCTGACAGATTACCGTTGGGCAAGCACTCATCTTAACGGCCACGGGTAACACAGGAAACCTTAGTGGCGTTTTTATGCCCGTCAATGTTTTCGCTAACGCCTTGGCGGCATGGGTGGCCGGCGCAATAAAGGGGAGTAAGTTATGCTGGTATTCAACACAATCTCCCAACGCATAGATATCGTTATGGCTTGTTTGTGATTCGGCGTTAATAACTATCCCCCGCCCGACTTCTATACCCGCACTCCGAGCCAGTCGCGTGTTAGGCGTGAGTCCTATCGCCGACACAACAACATCAGTCTCAATCGTTGTTCCGTTAGCTAATCGAACGGACTTTACCTGATCGTCTTTCTCGGTAACCGTCTCTAATGTTGTTCCTAAATGCCACTTTACCCCCTGTTCCTGGAGGGCTTTACGAATTTCACTGCCCATCGCCTCGGGCATCGAACGTTGCATTGGCCACTCACTGAGATCAACGACATCCGCCTCATAGCCGCTGGTAATCAAGTCGCTGGCTAACTCACATCCGACAAATCCGGCACCAATGATTAACACACGTTTTTTCGATTCAATACGTTGACGAAACGCCTCATAATCTGACAAGTCGTTGATCGACAGGATATCTACCCCTAAATTATGGACCAGAGGCAACTGGATCGGACTTGCTCCGGTTGCTAATACCAATGATCGAAAGCACAAGTTAACGTCACTGGGGGAGGTATCTTTAACTCGGTAACTGATACGTTTAAGCTCGGTATCAATATGAGTGACGGTAGTTTGGCTTAACAATGTGGCATCCAAGTCGGCGGCCAGGGTCTCTGCACTTTTCATCACCAATTGATCGGGTGTTTTATTCAGCGAAAGCGCTTTAGACAAGTTGGGTTTGTAATAGGCCCTGATAAGATCATGATCAATGATGACCAACGGCGTTTTTTTACAGATTCCCCGAATCTCTCTTGCT
>JBFKTM010000548.1:0-3021 GCA_041636295.1 Oleiphilaceae bacterium | reverse complement strand
GCCGAAATCGCCGCAAACAATGCCCAAGGGGATGTCCGAGTATTAATTGATATATCGGGCAGTATGAAAAAAAATGATCCTAACAATCTAAGAATACCTGCAATAAATCTGTTAACTGAAATAATTCCTGATGGTGACAAAGCGGGCGTATGGACCTTTGGTCAATATGTCAACATGCTGGTTAAGCATGATACGGTCGATGACCAGTGGAGGGCACAAGCTAAATCTAAAGCAAAAGAGATTAATTCCGTAGCGCTTTATACCAATATTGGTGGCGCACTGCAGAAGGCTAGTGACGACTTTATCGGTGATAAACAGTTTGATAACACTCATTTCATACTGTTAACCGATGGAATGGTTGATATTGACCGAAATCCCTCAAAAAATGTGACTGAAAGGGAGCGGATTCTTGGGGATATCGTTAACGGTTTTGAAAGTCGCGGTGCCAAAATACACACTATTGCATTGTCTAAAAATGCAGATATTCCACTGCTGGAACGCATTGCGGTTAGTACCGGGGGAAGCGCCTCGGTAGCTGAAACGTCTGAAGAGCTTACTCGCATATTTTTGCAGACGTTTAATCAGGCGGTACCTGCAGAAGAGGTTCCCTTGGAGGGGAATAGCTTTGATATCGATTCCAGTATTGAAGAATTTACTGCACTGATTTTCAGAAAGAAGGGGAGTCAGGCAACTATTTTGATTGGGCCCGATGAAATAAAGCACGATTTTGAAAATCACTCGGACGACATCAAATGGTATCGAGACAAAGGTTATGACTTGATAACAGTCGAGCACCCACTGGAAGGCGCATGGACCGTTGACGCAGAAATGGAACCTGATAGCCGTGTTACCGTGGTCAGTAATTTGAGTATGAACGTTTCACCGCTACCAACCAACTTTTATGCCGGTGATCATTTAGATGTTGCAGTGAGTTTTACTGAGGATGGCAGTGATGTCACCAGCAGAGATTTTTTATCCCTGCTGGATGTGAAGTTAAATATTAAAACAGAAGATAATAAGTCGGGTACCAAAACGATCTCTGATCCTGACTCCCCCCCTTCCGATGGGGTGTTTAGAGATTCAATTCGCAAGCTCAAGAAAGTTGGGCAATATGAAGTGAATGTGCTTGTTGACGGAAAAACCTTTAAGAGAAAGCATCGCCAGTTTATAAATCTGAGATCGCCTTTAGATATTGAGCTTGCAGCAACCGGTTACAACGATAAGACTCAGTATACGATCGTGATTACACCACGAAGCAAAAATATTGACTTGGTCAAATCATCGATTGTCGCCAAAATTAAAGCGCCAGACAGAACCAGCATCATTAGAACTATACCCTATGTTGAGGAGGGGAAGCGTTGGGAACTACCCATTGAAAATACTAAAGGGGATGGCACATACAACGTAGCATTGAAGGTAAAAGGGATTAACGCCGATGGTAAGCCATTTAATTTTTCACCAAAGGCATTTGATGCAATATTCCCTCGTGATATTACGGCGGCCAATCAGTATGTATCATTGACCGAGGATGAGCCAGAAAGTGAGGTGGTAGAGGATGCAGTACCAGAAGACGAAACTGCGCCTGAGATAGCTGAACCACCTGTTGAGTCTGAGCCTGTTATAGCGCCGCCTATCGAAATACCGGAGACGTTGGAGCAAGATGTAGCCAAGGTTGATGAACCGGATGAAGGGCTGTCGAAAACGGTATTGTGGAGTCTTATTGGTGGTGCCGCTGCATTAACTATAGCCCTGATATCAGGGTTGGCCTTTTGGCTAATTAAACGTCGGAAGGCAAAAAGCGAGAAAGCCTTAGAAGAGGTGTTGGACGAATCATCACTTGAAGATGATACAACGAGTGTTGCCGTTGAAGAGCCTGAGTTGCTTGACGAAGTGGTCGAGGATGCATTGGGTGATGAACTTGACTTTGTGGAAGATCATGATGAAATTCCAGAGCCAGAGCCAGAGCCAGAGCCAGAGCCAGAGCCAGAGCCAGAGCCAGAGCCAGAGCCAGAGCCAGAGCCAGTTCCTGAACCAGACGAGATTGAAACACTGCTTATGGACGCGTCAGAGCAAGAAGAGCCGCTCGCAGACATGCTGGATGAGGAGGAGCCACCATTGGTGGAAGACCTGGATGAATCTGAACCTCAGCCAGAGCCAGAGCCAGAACCAGAGCCAGAACCAGAGCCAGAACCTGAAGTCGAAGATAATGAAGGGACTGATGTTGATGAGTTGCCTGAGGGGAAGACGGCGGATCAATTGGTTGATGATATATTGGCTGAAAATGAGAAACAGGAAGAAGATCCTTTAGATGAATTTAACCTGGAAGACTTTGACATTGCTGATACAGATGATTTGTCGGGTGGGGATTTCGACGAAGATAAGGATAAACCATAGAATCAAACCAGCTGTGAAGGTTTTCTGTACGTCATTGCATATTGTAAGGCCCTGTTATGTGTGAATTATTGGGAATGAGTGCAAATGTACCGACTGACATATGTTTTTCATTTTCTGGCCTGATTAAGCGGGGTGGCGGCACAGGGCCTCACCGTGATGGCTGGGGAATCACCTTTTATCACGGTAAGGGGCTGAGGGAATTCCGAGATCCTACACCAGGCTATAACAGTGAAATTGCAAAGTTTATTAAAGACTTTCCCATAAAAAGCAATATTGTTATCAGTCACATACGGCAAGCAAATGTTGGGGATGTCTGTCTGGAGAATACTCACCCGTTCGTGCGCGAGCTGGACGGTAACTATTGGTGCTACGCTCATAACGGTCAATTAAAAAATTTAGATTCGCTGCCAACCATGCCAAAAAAACGTTTCAATGCGGTTGGCGATACAGATAGTGAATATGCTTTTTGCTGGCTAATGGATAATCTATCACTACTCCATAAAGATGATCTGTTAGAAAGAAAGAAAACCATAAAACGCTGTGCTGATGAGTTAGCCAAGCTCGGCGTTTTTAATATGCTAATTTCCGATGCGCAACATCTATACGCATACTGCAGCACCAAACTGC
>JBFKTM010000547.1:0-3025 GCA_041636295.1 Oleiphilaceae bacterium | reverse complement strand
TCGATGCTGCCGTCACGGCGACAAAGGTAAGCATTGTTAAGGAGCTTGTCGCCTTCCATCTCTGGAATGCTGCCGGCGATGATATTGATGTTATATTCCAACGCAAACCGCGACATCGCTTCAATGGTTTGCTGGGCGTATTTTGCCAGAAAGCGAATGGCTTCATACTGATTGGCCTGGTCGCCAAGCCCCATCAATGGAGCGTTAAAAAACTCGGGAAAAAGCACAAAATCTGCTTGATAATCCGCGAGACTGTCGACGAAAAACTCTACCTGTTCCAACCAAAACTCAAATGAGGAGGCCATACGCATCTGCCACTGCATAATGCCCACGCGAACGACGGACTTTCTTAGCTTATTAACACTCACACCTTCTGGCTCGTATAGAATGTTATTCCATTCAAGCAGCGTCGCGTAGCCTTGAGACTTTTCGTCTTCTGGTAAATACCCTTTAAGTAGCCGTTTCACCTCAAAATCATTAGCTAATTGAAAGCTTAGTATAGGGTCGTGAATTTCACGGGTTTTTACCGCTTCGATATAAGCTGCCGGGCTTAGCTTGTCTGCATGCTGGTGATAATTGACGATACGGCCACCGGCCAGAATGGCACGTAGATTCAGGTTGTAACATAACTCTTTTCTGACATCGTAAAGGCGTCTGCCTAAGCGCAGCCCTCGATAACTCTTATCGATAAATATATCCATGCCATAGAGGGCATCCCCTTGGGTATCATGCTTGATTAGATCCCGGCGACCAACAAGATCATCATAAGTGTGTTGGCGGCTAAACCTGTCGTAACTGCAGCGTATGGTAAGCGCAACTGCGACAACCTTGCCGTTGTCCTCAATGGCTATTTGCCCCTCTGGGAAATCGGTAATTAACTTTTGAATTGAGGCTTGTGACCAGGCGCCGCCGATGTCGGAGTAGACCTGTTCCATAATGCGGGCGACGTCTGGGTAGTCTGTCGCTATCAAATTCCGCGTGGTGAGCTGAAGATCTGAAGGGGTGTTTTCCATATTTATAGGCCTGATAAAAGCAAACAGTGGAGCATAAATGTCGTCATTGAACAGGTTTGAGTATAGCCAAAACCGTGATAGCACTCCATGGTGCTCACAAACTGCTAATATAAATATTAGGTGACAAATTTTTCAAAGGTTGGGTTGGCGTTTAAAGGATAGATCGATGGCAGAGTACCAGTTTAAATTAAAGGGGTGGCAAGCCGCAGCAGCTATTGTTGTGATCATCTGCGTGGTTATTGTCAGGTTTTCCACCTTATCAGAAGGTAAAAGTGATGAAAATTTGGTGAAAAGCTTGGAAATTCATCTGGCATCTGATTATTTACCAGGATATGTGGACGAGCTTAAAAGCCTGTATGAATCTGGTAATACCTCAGGGGTTGATAGTCTACTTGAAACCTCCAAGCTCGATATTATATCGATTCATGCCAGTTATCCCATATTCAAGTTTTCTTCCACAAAAGAAGTAGTCGTCAAGGTGGTTTATTCTTTTGGTAATACTAGGGGCTGTTGCCATTTCACATAGGTAACCACTGAAAAGCACATGCCATAGCCACCATTGATTCAAAATTTCTCTTCAATTTGTCATACCGAGTGGCAATTGCTCGGTAATGCTTTAACCGTGCAAATTGGTTTTCAACGAGATGACGCATTTTGTACAAGTGCCAGTCAATATCCTCATTACCCACTTTAGAATTACTCTTTCTTGGTATCACTGGCACGGAGTTTTTACTACGAATCTTTTCACGGAGCATTTCCTTATCTTAGCCTTTATCTGCAATGGTGGAATCAAAGACAGGCGAGTTATCAAGCACCCTATCTGCGGCACTTGAATCATGAACTTGCCCGCCTGTAATTTCAAAATGTACGGGTAATCCGAAGCCATCTACAACCAAATGTATTTTGCTTGTATTCCCACCTCTACTGCGCCCTACAGCCTGGCACCCGCCTCCCGACGCCCCAGCGCTATGCTGATGAGCTCTCACATAACTACCATCTATGAATCCCCATTCCAGGTCTGGATCATCGACCAGGAAATCTAACACTTTTCTCCAAATACCTTTGGCTGACCAGTTGTTAAATTTCTTATAAACAGCATTCCAAGAACCAAAGTATTCGGGTAAATCCCGCCAAGGCAATCCTGTTCGTAACCGATAAAACATACCTTCCACCATTTTGCGAAGGTTACACTTGTCATAAACACCAAATTGAAGCAAGATTATCCGTAGCTTCAACCAGAGCTCGTCACTGAGCAATAGTCGGGGCATAGCAAACTCGTTATTGTTTGTGTGAGAACTACAATATTGCGAGTTTGCTATTTTAAATCAACCACTTATTGCCAAATGGCAACAGCCCCTAGTAAAAATTGTGGAATTCCCTTTTTGTTTCATAGGTGTAAGCGTTGTTTGCCTGGTAATACCCTCAAGCGCTTTAATTGTTAATGATGGTACACCTGTAACCGGTTTTACTGCTATGGTTATCGATAATTTTTATAACAATCTAAAGGGTATTGCTTGCCTCGTATTGGCTCTAGCCTTTAAAGTCCTGGTCAATAATAAATTACCCACTATTTTTAAGTGGTAAACGGAATTTACTAACTAAGAACAAATAATGACAACCAACGAAAACACGCAAACCCCAAATAACCTGGCCGCTTACTGCTGGTCTATCGCTGATCTTCTCCGCGGTGATTTCAAACAATCTCAATATGGCCGCATCATCCTGCCATTTACTCTGTTACGCCGGCTTGAGTGTGTACTGGCCGATAAAAAAGAGGCTGTATTAGCGGAATACGAACGTGTGCAGCAAATGGGGTTGCAAGAAGAAGCCCAAGAAAAGCTCTTACTGCGGGCCACTGATGGGCTGAGTTTTTACAATACCTCAAAAATGGACCTGTCTCGCCTGGGGGAGTCCGGTATTGCCGCTAACCTGGAATCTTACATTCTGTCTTTTTCTAAAGACGCGCGCGAGATTTTTGAATACTTCAACTTCCGTGAATTTGTCGGCCAGCT
>JBFKTM010000546.1:0-3026 GCA_041636295.1 Oleiphilaceae bacterium | reverse complement strand
GCCCTTTGTTAATTATAGGGGGCAGCTCTTTGAACTGGATTACTACCAACTCGTCAGCCAATGAAGTCATCCACTCATCCAATTGTACGGCCTCGAATGAGGCGGACGTGCATCAAGCGGTGCTTGAATGTGCCGATTATGCCTTTTCGTTACTGAATGAGAGTATTCACGATGATGCCATGTACTGCCTATTTGATTGGGATGCTCAACAACTAACCCTAACTATCACTGTGACTGATGAAACCAAAACGCGAGACGGTAAGCATAAGGTAAAAATGAGCTTTAACGACCTTGAACCGTCGGGTGAGCTGGCGGACGAGGTCAAGTATTGGATAAAAGACCATCTGACCACCAGTCTGGAGTTTCTTCGCTTTTCATTAGTTGCCGGGTTTACCCGCAGTGACCGTGCTCAGGTAGAACTGCTGTAAGTGCTGGTAATCGGTGGTCTCGTTGCGGGGCTTCTAACGGGCTACTTACTATTTCTCGGTTTGGCTCGTGCAGTGGCTTCAGCTTGTGTTGGGTCATCTGGCCAGGGGTGTTTGGGATAACGCCCTTTCATCTCTTTTTTTACGTGTTGATAACTACTTTGCCAAAAGCCGGCTAAATCCTGGGTAACCTGTAGTGGTCGCCTGGCGGGTGAGAGTAGATGAACGACTAACTTGACGCGGCCATTGGCAATCGCAGGCGTCTCCTTTTGGCCGAACATTTCCTGAAGTTTGACGGCTAATACTGGGGGTGATTGGGTATAATCAATGGCAATTCTGGAGCCGGAAGGAACCAGCATACGTTCAGGTGCTAGCTCATCCAGTCGTTGTGGAAGTGGCCAGGCGAGTCGGCTAGCCAGCATTGTTTTCAGATCCAGTTTTTTAAAGTGATCAATATGGCTAACCTCATCGATAAAGGGGAGTAGCCAATTCTCAAGATCAGCAAGTAGCCCCCGCTCTGACATGTCGGGCCATAGGGTTTCAGAGGTATCCTGCGTGAAGTGATGTCGAAGCAATTCAATACGAGCACACCAGCTTCTCAATTCGGGCGTCCAGGGAAGCAGTGATAGTCCTTTTTTCTGTAGTAGTTGTGCCAATGCCTGGCGTCGTTGCGCCTGAGGTATATCGCTTAGTGGTTTTCGCTCAATCACAAGTTTTCCGATTAAGGTCTGCTTTTCGGCAATAAGCCGGTTGGTCTGTTGGTTCCAGTCCACTTGAGTGCGCTGTTGATAGAGCTCAGGTGTAATGCGCTGCAGTTGATAGAGATCTACCTGGGTCGCCAGATAGATTCGGTCTTTGGATGAGTTTATCTGCCCGCCCATCTGCGCTATGGCGATGGTTTGGTGGCGCTGAAGCGGGTCCTCTTTCGATACTGCCGCCTGGCGACCATTGCTCAGCTTGTAATCGTAACTGGTGTCTGACTGTCTTAGCGCAATGCGGTCAGGGTAGGCCAGTGCAGTGAGCAGCCCTAACGCTGATGCTGAGTCAATAGTGTTCAACTGGTCTGTGGACATGACAGGCTTGTTATGGTTTACCGCTCGTTCAAACTGTCTGGCCAATTGCTGAATTCGCTTTACTAATGCTGAGTTGGTTTGAGCCGTGACACGTTCGCCACGAATCAGTTCCAGGCGAGACAGTAAGTCTGTTGAATGGCTTTGTAGTGGATCGCGTTCAGAGAGCAGTGCCGCGAGTTGGCAGGCAAGTTGGGTTTGGCCCAATGACCGACTGGTGACTAACATGTGTGATAGTCGTGGGTGTAGTGGTAGTTGCGCCATTGCCTTGCCATGAGCGGTAAGTGAACACCCAGATGAGGTCAGTGCACCTAATTGAATCAGAAGATTTTTTGCCTGTTGAAACGGGGCTTCCGCAGGGGGCGTTAGCCAAGAGAGTTCAGCCGGATCACTAACGCCCCAGTTAATTAACTGCAGTGCCAGCGGTGTAAGATCTGCTTGCTCAATCTCTGGTGCAGTGTAATGTGCCAGAGAGTGATGCTGGTCTTCCGCCCACAGCCTGTAACAGATGCCGGATTCGGTGCGTCCGGCTCGCCCCGCCCGTTGTTTGGCTGCGGCTCTTGATACCCGTTCGGTTTTTAAACGGGTCATTGCGGTTTTGGGGTCGTACTCGGGGAGGCGGGCTAAACCGGAATCAATAACGACACGAACCCCTTCAATGGTTAGGCTGGTTTCGGCAATCGCCGTGGTTAATACCACTTTTCGCTTGCCAGCTGGGGCGGGCTGGATTGCTTTACGCTGTTCTGATAGTGCGAGATTGCCATAGAGTGGCGTAATAACGATATCTTTTTTGTCTGAAAGTGGTTCAGCAATAAGTTACTGAACTTCGTTAATTTCTCGCAGGCCCGGCAAAAAAACCAACAGGCTGCCTGGCTCTGCTTCGAGGGCTTGCAGGACTGTGTTAGCGACCCGGTCCGTAACTTTTTCATTGTCGTTATTATAAGCGGATTTGTCTGATGCTTTGCTGTAGATTATCTCAACAGGGTAGCTGCGACCTTTACTGCTAATAATAGGGGCCTGGTTAAGCAGTGTGCTAATGCTAAGACCGTCCAGTGTGGCCGACATTACCAGCAGTTTTAGGGGGTGCTCCCGAACATCCCCAAACAGTTCCCTTCCTTGCAGCGTGAGTGCTAATCCCAGGTCTGCATCAAGACTTCGCTCGTGAAATTCATCAAATATCAGCAGTCCTACTTCATCAAGAGCGGGATCATCTTGTAACATCCGGTTGAGAATACCCTCGGTCACCACTTCAATTCGTGTGTTGGGGCCGATATTGGTGTCCATGCGCACTCGGTAGCCTACCGTCTCTCCGACTTTTTCTCCCAGAAGTTCTGCCATGCGTTCAGCCGCTGCACGAGCGGCAATTCGGCGAGGTTCCAGCATGACTATTTTTTTATCGGCCAACCATTTTTCATGACGCAGTGCGAGTGGCACCAAGGTGGTTTTACCAGCACCCGGTGGAGCTTCCAATACCAGTTCATGCTTGCTGCTAAGCGCTGTCTTAATTTGGTCGATGACCTCTTCAATGGGG
>JBFKTM010000545.1:0-3026 GCA_041636295.1 Oleiphilaceae bacterium | reverse complement strand
GTGAAAATTAATGCCACTGACAAGCTGATATTTGTAGACCGTTTAGGATTAAAGAAAATTGAAATTAAAACCCCTGAACTCATGCAGCGTATGGTTACCGGAGAGATTAGGGTATTAAGTGACGGTGCAGACTTCGACGACACCTTGTCGAGGGTTGTCGGGCGTATTAGGGTCGGAAGGTAAGGTGGATAGTGGATAAACTAGATATAAGTAATTTGATCAAACAAGAAGAGAGGCGCGAGGAAGCAAGGCTAAACCGCTCTGGTATATTGTATGTAGAGACCGTTTCATCTTTCCCTGGCAGCACTGAGGAGCCGGTAATCGTTGCTTGTGAGACGGTGGACTTTTCGGCCAATGGCATTCAGGTAGCAATGGATTCATCATTAACCAGTGGCGCAATACATCGGATGTCGTTGGAACTGCCGAGTAGTAGTGAGCGATTCCAGTTGACAGGGGAGGTACGCTGGGTTCGTGAAGCGGCTGATACTGGCGGTTATACCGCAGGTATCAGGCTATTTAACTCGGAAGGTACAGAGATTATCGATTGGAAGCTTGCCATTGCAAATTGGCTGAAAGATTAGGTTGGATAACAGGGAAATACTAAAAGGTCGAGCGTCTTTGAGATAATTGGCGCTCTTAAATAGTTCTACGGGGAGTTTTGATGCACTAATACAGGACGTAGGGAGCGTACTAAATAAAATACGCGTTCAAGTTTTAATGAGACTGAAGATAAAACTGTGAAACTTCGTTCAAAATTCTTATGGCTTACGCTACCAATGATTCTGATCCCCCTGTTGTTGGTAAGCACTCTATCCTACCTTTATACCAAGGGGATGAGTTATCGGCTCTCAACAGTGCAGCTTGAATCTTCACTACTGCAACTTGCCAGTGATACCAGCGCAAGGTTTCAAGCGGCAGCATCCAATGCAGCAACATTCCCAAGTAATACCTATATTGAACAGTACTTACTAGGTGAGCCTGTTAAAGATAATGCCGAGTATAAGGCTCGGATTACAGAAACACTGGCAGCGCTTAGAAAGGCATATCCCAGCTATGCTGAAGTAACTCTTTATAATAGTGATGGCGAGCTTATTGAATCTGTAAGCGATGGCTTTAACCAGCAAGATCATCAGGCGGGCTTTATAAAGCAGATGGTCGATGCACGATTGGATCATCATGAAGGTGTATGGGTACCAGAAGGCGAGACGCGTATGTTCTACCTGGTCGCAAAAGCAATAAAGCAAAAATACTCAGATGATCAGTTCGTTAAAAACAGGGTCGAAACCATAGGCTTCTTTTTTATCAGTGTCGATATGGGATTCCTCAATGAATTAATGATAGAAGGCGTCCAAAAACAGGGGATTGAGTATTTTTTGAGTGATAAAGATGGGACCGTTTTGTTTGCACATCAGGATGAAATGGATAATGAGACTTCTAACAGTTTAAATGTAGTGTCAGAGCGGCTACGGCAGATTATCTCATCCAGAACCAGTTCAATTCAACGTTATGATACCGTGGGTACTCCTTTTTATGGCGGCTATAAGCGGTTGACTCAAGGGGTATTTCTGGTTGGTACGATCACTGAGAGTGACCTTTTCAGGGCCTCTAACACGTTAAAGCAATATACGTCCGTTTTTTTCATCATCGTTATTTTACTCAGTGTGCTTTTGGTTACCGGGCTGGTGAATAGCGTGTTGATCAATCCGGTCAAATTGCTCCGCAAGTCAGTTGTCAAGTTTAAGAATGGCCAATATGACCAAGAGGTTACCGTATCGGGCTCTGATGAGCTTTCATTGTTAGCTGAGGATTTCAAGGAGTTAAGCCAAGGGTTGGCTGAAAGTTCAGAAACGGTTAAGAATCTGGCCTATTATGACGGGTTAACTGGATTACCCAACCGCATAACATTCAATGTGAATTTAAAAAAAGCCATTAACCATTGCGAAAGACGAAACTCCGTTTTAGGTGTGCTATTTATTGATTTAGATAACTTCAAGTATGCAAACGATGTCTACGGCCATCAGGTGGGCGACCTACTGTTGAAGGAAACCGCTATTAGGCTTGAAAGCTGTTTGAGAAGTATTGATATCGTTTCCAGGCAGCTAGAAACCGGTTCGGAATGGGTCAATGATCTCGTTGTTCGCTTGGGGGGAGATGAATTTACCGTGATACTTGCTGATATTGAACAAGCGCATCAGGCATCTATGGTCGCTCAAAGAATTGTTGATGTGCTCTCTCATCCTTTCGAATTTTCCGGGATGGTGGTGAATATTGGGGCAAGTATCGGTATTGCGATGTACCCAGTTGATGGGACGACGGCAGACAGTTTAATTAAAAGTGCAGACTTGGCGATGTACGAGGCCAAACAAAGGGGGCGAAATAACTACCAGTTTTTTACAAAAGCACTGAATCAGGCGGTGGCAAAAAGATTAGAGATGGAAACGTTGTTACGGCAAGCCATTACTCAGGCGTCTTTCTTCTTGCTCTATCAGCCCAAGGTTAGAATGAATGATGGTGAGGTGGTTGGTGTCGAAGCGTTATTACGCTGGCGTCACCCGGAAATGGGCGTTTTGACGCCCTCGCAGTTCATGCGTGTTGCTGAAGATACAGGTCTTGTCATTGATATTGAGCGGCTCGTCTTGCAGATGGTCTGTTGCCAGTTAAGGAGATGGCATGATGAGGGAATGGGGCATTTGAAAATATCCATTGACCTTTCATCTCAACAGCTACTGCATTCCAATACGGTTGACGATGTTCAGAGCGCATTGATAAGCCACAATGTGAGTCCCGAGAATCTGGAACTAGAGTTTCCGGAAAGTGTATTAATGGCCGATGAAAAAAACAGTATCGAGGTACTGAACCGCCTTAAGGTGTTGGGTGTAAAGATAACGATAGATGACTTTGGTCGTGGATATGCATCACTTAACTATATTAGAAAGTTACCGATTGACCTGATTAAGCTTGATAGTGGGTTTGTGGACGGTATTGAGGAGAATGAAGACAATCAGGCCATCATCAGCGCCATCCTG
>JBFKTM010000544.1:0-3030 GCA_041636295.1 Oleiphilaceae bacterium | reverse complement strand
GGATGAATCCTTAGAGCATCCAGAGCGGGTTTCATGGTGGTTAGCGGCATCCGCTTATTTGGGCGGCGGCTGGCAGTTGCTGTTACTGCTGTTGGTGTTGCTGCCTGGTTGTGGTTTGCTTTGGGTGAAAATCCGTGCCTCACGATCTCTCATTGCCAGCTTTGTTTCAATGTTGCTCTGGACGCTGCTCTTTCAAAACCCTGATAACCTTCGTCATCTTTTGCCATTGCTGGTTCTGGGCACCGTACTCATCACCTTAATGGTAGGGCTTGTGTGGCAGAGGAGTGGGGCTCTCGGCGTGTCATTGATGCTGATGGTCTCAGTAGGCACCCTGCTATCGATGGCTCAGTTGACGCCTCACCCCCCCGCCAATCATCAAGCGCTACAGTGGCTACAAACGCAGCCGACCAATGGACGATATGGGAATACGCTTATTACGAATGAAGGGGTAGAGCTATCAAAGGTCTATCAGTCGAAAAGGCGAGTGGCAGATGCCTGGTATCAACAGCAAAGCCAATGGCTATGGCTGAATGGTGCCTGGCGCTTTAGCTTTACCCCGCGACCACTTCTGGGTGAGCCGGTCAAGGTGTTCTCCAGCCGGTTTGCCGGGGAACATGGAACCTATGTCTATCGCCTGCCTTCTGTCGATCGCACAGATTAAACCACGTGTTTAAACTGGTGGCTGAGGTCTGATGTTTTTACTGCCAACTTCGCCAGTTGGTCTGCCGTTGTTCGGGTCTCTTCGGCGGTTTGCACCGTCTTTTCGGTGAGTTCGGCCACTTCGGTAATATTCTGGGTGATCTCTTCCGAGGTGCTGGTCTGCTCTTCGGCGGCGGTCGCTACCTGCTCATTGAGTTTGGTGATTTCCGAAATGCTATTAGAGATCAGTTCCAGTTTAGCTGCCGCTTCGTTGAACAGTTTGGCGCTTTCACTGGTTACGACCCGGCTGCCATCCATCACAGAAACCATGTTGCGGGCACCATTTTGCACACTCTCAATAATGGCTTCAATTTCGGTGGTAGACTCCTGCGTACGCTGTGCCAAAGTACGTACTTCGTCGGCAACCACGGCAAACCCCCGGCCCTGTTCACCTGCCCGGGCCGCTTCAATGGCGGCATTAAGTGCCAATAAGTTGGTTTGCTCGGCGATGCCTCGTATAACCCCCAATACTGAACCTACGTTGTTGGTCTGTTCGGCGAGTTTATTGACCGTCTCAACATTGTCTTCGACCTGCTCGGAGAGGCGATTAATAGAGCCTTGCGCTTTGCGCATCGAATCCAGGCCATCTTTTGAGGCTGTGTCGGCGTCGACGGTTAGCCCGGCAGCTGAGTTTGCATGACTGGCGACCTCCTGTGCCGTGGCCGTCATCTCTTGCATCGCTGCCGCAATCTGGTCGGTGCGCAAGTGACCCTGATTGGCGCGATCTGCAACCGCTTCGGCGGCGGAGGTAAGGCTGCCTGACGCCTGGTTCAGACTGCTGGTGGTCTGGTTTAGCTGATCAGAAACGTTGATAAGAAAATCCTGTAACTTTCTGGAGGCATCAGCCAGCATTCCCAACTCATCCTTACGCTGTATCTTAATATTGTCACTAAGTGATCCGTGACTCAGGTTATCGATAACTTTAGCGAGTTCGCTACTCGGTTTGACCAGAGCAATATTAACTATATGCAGTGCAAACCCTGCAAAGGCGACAATCATTCCGAATAGTAGTGAGGCTGAAATAATGGTGGCTTTTTCCACTTCCTGTTTGATCTTGGCGGCACTATCCACTGCATGGTCTTGAATTTTGTGCACGGCGACATCCAGTAATTTTGCAGGTTCCCGATCAATGCCTTGAACCGCTTTGTCGCCCGCTGATACTTCAAAATTGGCTGCTTTAAAATCGTCCAACCCTTTACGATAGGCTTGCCCCATCTTCTTATGGGAGGCCAAGAACTCGCTAACCATTGCTGCATTATCCGGGTTTCGGATGGCTTTGATTAATGTTTCACCGAGCTCTTGAACCTTAGCCTCCTGTTTAAGAAAACGCTCCCAGTACTTATCAAGGTTTTCAGGATTGCTCCCCCGGATCAGTACGTTCTTCCACTCCTGTACCTGCCCTTTGAACTCGGACAGCATGCCGGCCACCGCAATGGCATTGTGGTCATCGAACTCAATCAATGCTTGGTAAGAGGCGATACCGGAGGCGGTCTTATTAAAGTAGAAAATAGCGGCAAAGGTAATGATCAAACAGCCACCACCAATAATGGCCAGTAGTTTGTTAAAAATACTCTTATTGAGCCAGTCCATACCCAACCTCAATGTTGTGTGTTTTTCTACAGAGTATAGTTGATAATGAAATTAGTGCATTTGGGAATAAATGAACGTTTTATGCGCTGTTGGCATGGTGCAATCTGCCCTCTGAGAGTTACCTGGCGGGGGGAATTATTCGTTTAACCACTGCTCTAACCGGCCTAATACTTTTTTGACTTTATCACTGTTTTTTAGTGCTTCTACTTTTTGTTTGGCTTTTTCTTTAGTCTCTGCATCATCGGCCAATAGGAGTGCACTGAGCCCCATCTGCTTAATATTGACGTTGCACGCCCCCCGACCTTTGAGTGGTTTACTACAGGTTAAGGGCCATTCGACGGCGGTGAGTGCCCGGGGAAGTCTGCAAAGGTTCCACTCGTGTCGCTCTACATTTACGTTCATGGTTAACTGCAGCATGTTGTCGGGTGATAAGGCGCCTTGGCCACTGATGTTGGCCCCTTCAAGCTGAGTGCTGAAGTGTTTTATCTGTAACTGGCCATTCTGCAGTTCGATGCCTGCGGTAAGTGTATTGAATGGCGTGGAGGTTAAATCTGACAGGACAACGCCCTTGACCTGTTTACAAAGCTCTTTTTCCAGATTGAAAAGCTCTGTTCGGCCATTGGTAATTTCAATGTTGCCAGACAGACTGTAGTTAGCTGGCGTTGGGTCGTTCAGGGTGCCACTCCCCACCAGCTTTACGGCCCCTTGCCCAAATAATTGAGGCTGTTCGGTCAATGGGGT
>JBFKTM010000543.1:0-3031 GCA_041636295.1 Oleiphilaceae bacterium | reverse complement strand
GCAGACTGCTGATGCAGAATTTCATCGGTAAAATTCCATGGCAATATCACCACATAATCTGGCATTTTGGTTAAAATCGTTTCTGGTGCCAGAATAGGAATGTGCTTTCCTGGCATATATAGGTTTTGTTTGTGTATATTTTTATCCACGACAAAATCGATCAACTCAGTTCCAATATCAGCCGTATTAATTAACGTACTCCCTTTAGCCGCAGCACCATAAGCGGCGATTGACTTTCCCTCAGACTTTAATTGGAGTAACAAAGATTTTAGAGACTCTGTTACGTGCCCCACTTTGTTTGAGAAGTCGAGGTAGTAATCAACGTTGGTAACTCCGGCCCTTCTTTCAAGTTCCAAATGGTCGGTAACTGACGATTCAACGTTTTGTTGTCTACCAACAAAGAGCCTCAGTGACCCTCCATGAATGGATAGCCTTACGACACGATTGAGCGACAGTTCATGGTTGTGGAAGAGATGGTTTAATGCCGTTACGGAGAAATAACAGAGATGCTCATGATAGATGGTATCAAACTCACAATGATCGACGAGTTCTTTAACATATGGACACTCAATAACTGCAACGCCGGTTTCTTTTAGTAAGTGTGCAATACCCGCCACAAAATTATTAAGGTCTGCAACATGGGCCAACACGTTATTCGCATGAATAACATCGGCTTTTTTACCTTCAGAGACTAACCTCGTGGCTAAGGCATTCGAAAAGAAGTCATTTATGGTTGGCACGCCAATTTTTTCAGCTTCTTTCGCAGGCCCTTCAGCCGGGTCTATGCCTAACACCGGAATCCCGTAGTTGACATAATTTTTCAACAGGTAACCATCATTGCTCGCTAACTCTACGACCAGGCTGTCGGGGCCAAGCTCTTTCTCTTTGATAATGGCTTCAACATTCTCTTTAGAATGCTGTAATAGATGATCTGAAAATGAAGAGTAATAAGGATAGTCTTCACAAAAAAGAACCGCCGGAGGAACCGTTTCCATGATTTGTAACAGGCTACAATTTGAGCAAAACCCTACTTCCAAAGGAAAGCAAGGGTCTTTCTCTTTTAATTGCTTGTTGCTGACTAGTCGATCAGCCAACGGCGTGTGGCCAAGATCAAGTACGGGCGCTATGTCTGAACTTCCACATATTCTGCATGCTGTAATTCTGCTCATCTGATACTTCCTCCAACACTACTCATACCGAGGGATGATCTGATTCCATCCGTTTTCGTCACCCCCGCACAGGGGGGATGACATCCATCAGCGTTTCCCCTAGATAAAGATAATAAGTGAATGATTATTGGTGATGGTCATTTTAATTCGCCACCATCCTGCCCGATTCCGGAATGATCCATCGAAGTGACGTATCCAATAGACCTTCCTCTATGAGTTGCTTCACGTGGGCAATACGTTTGAACTTAAAACCTTCAAACTCATCCAGTGTGAGTCCGACTTTTTGGTAGGCTTGATAGAGTTCAATCACGCCACGGCGAGCCGTCCACTGAGGTTTAAACCCATGTAAGGTGCGAGCGATCCGGTTACAATCAACGCGATAGCATCGCTTATCTGGCCCCGCATCATCGGCATAATCCACTTCGCAGTTAGGTACTACCGACTTTACGATTTCGGCAAGTTCACGCATGCGATAGTTTTCAGTTGTCAGCCCAACGTTAAATGCCTCGTTATGAATAGCGTCAACAGGGGCTTTCAGCACGGCGATATAGGCTCGTGAAATATCTTCAATATGAACTAACGGACGCCAAGGCGTACCATCACTCTTCAAATGAACGCGGCCAGTAGTATATGCCCATGCAGTCAGATTATTTAACACTAGATCGAAACGAAGTCTCGGTGACACCCCATAGGCCGTTGATGCGCGTAAATAGGTAGGCGAAAAGTGATGGTCAGCCATAGCAAGCAGAGCCTGCTCGACAGCTACTTTTGAAGCCCCATAAGGTGTCACCGGATTAAACTCAGCCTCTTCGGTGAGAAAATCATCCCCTGCGGCACCATAGTTGCTACAAGAGGAGGCAAACACAAAGCGCTGAACACCCGCTCGCTTAGCCAGCACAGCAAGATTGATAGATGCTTTTTGATTGATCTCTTCGGTTAAGGAAGGCTGATAGTCACCAAGCGGATCATTCGATAAGCCTGCCAGGTGAATAACGGCGTCAATACCATTGAGGTCGCTGGGCGAAACATCACGGACATCTTTTTCTATTTGCTTTACAGCGGTTAGCTCTCCAATAAACGTGCAACGTCGGTACAAATCTGAGTCAAGCCCAACCACCTCAAAACCGTCTGCCAGCAACATCGGTACAAGCACCGAACCAATATACCCTTTGTTTCCAGTGACCAGAACTTTCATATGCTAGCTCCATGTTTTCCAAGGTGGGTTAGGTTGATCCCATAGACTTTCTAATAATTTTTTATCTCTTACCGTATCCATGCACTGCCAGAAGGACTCATGACGATAAGCCATTAACTGCCCATCACGCGCCAATCCTTCTAAGGGCTCTTTTTCCCACTGGGTATCATCACCATCGATATAATCAAAAATTTCTGGCTCTAATACGAAAAAAGCACCATTAATCCAGCCTTCTGCTGTTTGAGGTTTTTCCTGGAATTCACATACACGATCTCCTTCAAAGCTGAGATGCCCAAAACGGGCAGGAGGACGAACCGCCGTGAGTGTTGCAAATTTTCCGTGAGATTTATGGAATCGAAGTAGTTCATCAAGATCCACGTCTGATACGCCATCTCCCCAGGTGAGCATAAACGTGCCGTTGCCAACCCAGTCTTTGAGACGTTTGATTCTTCCGCCGGTCGCACTGCTCTGCCCAGTGTCGACCAGATTTACTATCCAGTCTGGCGTATTGATGTCGTGCAGTTCGATATCGCCCGTTGCCATTCGAACAGTCATGTCTGAATTAAGAGGACAGTAATCGGTCATCCAGCGTTTGATGTATTCACCCCGGTACCCCAATGCAATGACAAACTCTTTGTAGTTGTATTGGTAGTAGTGTTTCATGATG
>JBFKTM010000542.1:0-3038 GCA_041636295.1 Oleiphilaceae bacterium | reverse complement strand
TGAATTCACTTACAGACTACGACCTTGTCTATGAATGCTGGCTGAATGGATAGCTTTATTACGGTGCCGCCGCCAATAACTGTTTAGCAAATTGCTCCACCAACATACTCATTCCCGACACCTGTGCTTTGACGCCGGCAGAAGATGCCGCTGTCTCCCTAAAGGATCCTGCGCTGACGATATCGCCCCGGCTATTCAGCCAGACCCAAGAAGCTTCCAAAGCCACCGTGTGATCTGAGTCTCTGCCAAATCGGTAAATATCTATTTTGATTTGGTTATTCTGCCTTTTCGGCAACACACCGGAACTTGAGACGAATGGCTTACCCGGGCTGATCTTTAGCAAGTTTTTAATGAGTGCTATTTCAAACTCATCTTCCAGGCTTCCACCCCATTGATCCAGTTTCGCAATATCGTGCCGATGCGCATCGACTTGAGAAATGATTGATCCGCGCTTTAAGTAATCAGGGAAATGAATCGGGCCAACAATGACGGTTTTTTCCGCCACATCGGACGCCTTAAAGGTTTGACTTGGAATAGCAGGGGATGAAAGCAAGAAAAACTGACTCTCTTCAGAAGGCGTAGTAATCGCACAACCGCCAAGCCCCCCAAGTCCAACTAGCGTTAAGCCCACAATTTTTGCTATCAAGCCGGCACACTTATTCATCATCATTATCGCTTTTTGCCTGTGAGTATAGACTCAGGGTTTCTTTCAAGGGTTTGACCTAATTGTCTGAACTGCTCCGCCGAACGCTCTATGGATTCCAGTGCTTTCACCGTTCGCACTCTTACATCAGAGCCAGGCTCCGCAAGTTGTTCATAGGTGCGTAATGTCGAGGTTAATTGATCAACGATCCCCTCAAAACTATCCAGCGCCTTATCTGCTTTTTTCATCAGACGCTCGCCTCTTTGAGACGCCGAAGTCACGTTCTTCGCCATCTTCTGAAAGGCTGCACTCGTGGTATAGTACTGCTCAAAAAAACGGTTACGTTCTTGATTCATTCCTGTGAGCAAGGTATTTAATTGAACCAGGCTTTCATTTAAATTAACTAATGAGGCATCCAGATGCTCGGAGTTAATCCTGCGGTTAAAGCCTTGCACCGCATTGTTCAAGTGACGAGATATCTCGAGTAAAGGTATGTCGTCAATTTGCTCTGCAACGTTCTTAATGGTTTCGGTCACTATTTCAAAGTCAGTGGGCACCGTCGGAATATCAAGATTTCCATTGGAACCCGGCACCAGATAACCTTTCTGTAAAGGGAAATATTCAAGTTGTATTTGCAATCGGCCAGTGACAATACTTTGGGCAACCAGCTGTGCCCGCAAACCTTTCGCTATTTGCGTTCCCAGGAAATCATATAACTGGCGACGATTGGCAAAACGGCTATCCTCGCCCTGCACTAAAATGCCTTCCACCCGAATAGTGATGTCTTTGCTATCTTCGCCAATATCCAGGGTAATTTCTTTCACTTCGCCAATTCTTACGCCGCGAAAAGTGATCGGAGAACCTTTTGTCAGCCCTTTGACCGATCCGGTGAAGACCATTTCCACTTCATAGGCATCACGAAACCAGTCGCCAGAACCAAAGGTAAAAATACCGGCCACTAATAACACCAAAGCACTCAATGTAAAAGCACCAACGGCCTTCGCATTCACTTTATGCGACATAGAATCTTCCCTGGTTAATCATGATTTTCTGGCTGCTCATAAGGGTCAGACAAAGCACTCGTATCTCCCCGTCTTAGAAATTTCTGCACGGTTTCAATGGGACAACTGTCAAGCAAATGTCTCGGATGCCCTGTCGCTAACATTGTCTGGGTTTCAGCATCCAGAAACACCGAGTTAGATGCAATCGCAAATATGCTGGCCAATTCGTGCGTCACCATCACTATGGTAGCATTCATGCTCTCACTAAGCTCTAAAATAAGGTCGTCTAATCGCCGTGCACTTATCGGGTCCAACCCCGCGGACGGCTCATCAAAAAAAAGAATTTCAGGGTCAAGCGCCAGCGCCCGTGCCAGTGCTGCGCGCTTCATCATACCGCCGCTGATTTCTGATGGGTAATAGCTTTCAAATCCGGCCAACCCCACCATTGACAGTTTTAACGCAACCAACTCTTTTATTTCCGCAGGCGACAGGTTTGTATATAGCTCCATCGGCATGCCAACATTTTCTTCTAGTGTGAGCGAGCTTATTAACGCTCCCGCCTGATAAGTAATACCAAATTGGCTGGTCAGTTTTCTTTTTTGCAGAGGTGTCGCCCGAGCGATACTACTGCCGTCGACTATTATGTCTCCCTCCGCCGGCGCATATAGACCGATCATGTGCTTCAGCAAAGTACTTTTTCCGCAACCACTTCCGCCCATAATGACGAAAATATCCCGTTTGTTCACGGTAAAACTCAAGCCTTGTTGAATCAATCGACTCCCGTACTTCATCGTTAAATCATCAACAATAATATGCGGCTCACTCATGACTAAATCCCTATCACGGTGGTGGCGATAGTGACCAGCGAGTCAACCACCACGATCAGAATGATGCCTAACACCACGGCGTTTGTGGTCGCCTTGCCCACTCCCGCGGCGCTGCGTGAAGAAAACATCCCCATAAAGCAACCCGCTAACGCAATGACAATGCCAAACAGAACACTTTTAAATAAACCAATGAGAAAATGCTGCAAAGGTACGGTCGACATCATTTGCTCAATATACATACTCCAAGTAATATCCAGCATAAGAATTGATACTAATGCACCACCCAATATCCCCATCACATTGGAAAACACGGTGAGTAGAGGCAGCATCAACACCAGCGCCAGCATCCTGGGTACAACCAGAAACTCCATGGGCGATATCCCCATTGTGCGCAGGGCATCTATCTCTTCATTCACTTGCATACTGCCCAACTGCGCGGCGTAGGCAGCCCCCGTTCTACCGGCCATAATAATTGCCGTCATCATGGCCGCCATTTCTCTCGCCATCGACAACCCTACTAAACTGGCCACATAAATGCTGGCGCCAAATTTTTCCAGCTGTACAGCC
>JBFKTM010000541.1:0-3038 GCA_041636295.1 Oleiphilaceae bacterium | reverse complement strand
TCCAAATACATGTTTCGCAAATAGTAACCATGCATTTTGGCTGGCAGATTAGTGCCATCAGAGTTCCAGTATAGGAGATCAAAGGGAGCGGGTTTTTCACCTTTTAGATAGTTATTAATAAAAAATGACCAGAAAAGATCATTCTCTCTGAGCATATTAAAACTGAAGGCCATTGCCCGACCATCATAGTAACCCACTTTATCCAGTCGCCGCTCAATACCTTTAATGGCGTTATCATTGATAAAGACACCAATTCCACCAGGATCTGAGAAATCAATTAGGGTGGTCAGATAAGTGGCCGACTTAATACGCTTCTTGCGCTTGGTCGTAAGCCACGCCAATGTACTCGCCAATAAAGTACCGCCAACACAATATCCAATGGCATTGACTTCTTTCTCTCCTGTCGCTTGCTCAATAGCGTCCAGCGCCTCAAGAGGGCCCTTACTCATATAGTCATCAAACCCGGTATTTCGAAGCGAAGGGCCTGGATTAACCCAAGAGATAACGAAAACCGTATTACCCTGATCAACCAACCACTTAATCAAGGAATTTTTCTCTTTCAGATCAAGAATATAGTACTTGTTAATCCAAGGTGGAATAACCAATAGCGGCGTTTTATTCACGGTCTCTGTCGTCGGTTGATACTGTATCAATTGCATCAACTCATTCTGGAAAACGACTTTTCCAGAGGTAGTGGCTACATTATGCCCAACTGCAAAGGCAGAGAAGTCGGTCATCGAGACATTTAAAAGATTTGGGTTCTTTTTATAATCCTCAATGAACTGCTTAAATCCATCAATTAGATTAACTCCCCCAGATGACAAAGTTTTCTTCAAAACTTCCGGGTTGGTCAGAGGGTAATTACTCGGCGAAAGCGCATTCACGATTTGCCGTGCATAGAACATAAACTGATCATGCGTATGCGAGTTGGTGTCCTCCAATGAATCAACCAACTCCATCACAGCCCTAGAGTTGATCAGATAGGCCTGTTTAATATAGTCGAACATCAAGTTGTCCGACCAATCAATATCACTAAAGCGGTGATCACCTTTTTCAGGCAGAACAATCGGGTCTGCCATTTTTCCGACGACACGCTTGGCCGTTCGCCCAATCAATTTTGAATGATTTTTTACCAATTCAACTTCAGTATGGGCCAGCCGGAATGGATGTAGCGCAAGCTGTTCGGCCATATCTCGGAATGAACCGATCATATCGAATAGGGTATTAATTTGGGAGTCATCTATGGAGGGATTTTTCTCGATCAATTCCTCTAATGTCTTTCGAAACTGACCCGAGACACTATCGAAACTGGCAAAGACTTTCTTTACTGCATTTTTTGCTATATTGCTGTTAGTATCATTCATCACTACACCCCAATAAACTACTGTCTCTTATTTTTCTAATAGGGACAGATGACAATAACGACGGGGTGCAAACCTTCATATCCTATTGGCTCGCTCTCGAATATACGACTTTCCATCAGGCATATTGTACTAACAAACGCACAATGATAGAGCTTACCAACAGAAGTATCGCGACACTCAGCAGTGCTCCGTGTCGCGCAGATTAACCCCAACGCTATAATAGTAATTTACGCGTTTGTAGCGGTCTCTTCTGACTCTACTATCGCCTCATCCTTCGCCTCTTTATTGGGCTCACGAGCATCAGAAAGAATGTCTTCAACTTCGCTTTTAAAGCCCATTCCCAACTCCCCCAGAGACTTCATGTCTTCGACGATTTTCTTACCCAACTCTCCTGCCATTTCACTTTGGCTAGCGCCAAACTCTTTGAGGCTTTCGATATCTCTAACCGATGCAACCTGTTTCCACTGCTGCATCGCCAACTCTGCGTATGACTTAACAGCATCTAACTGAAACTCTGCGAGCTTTTCCATGTTCGCAATCATCAGTGCATTAATTTTACCCATTGGCTCATAAACGGTTTTGGCTTGAGCTGTTAGCGTTTCTACTAGATTTTCATTCATAACATCCACCTTGTTGGTAAACTAATTTTTTTTATTCCCTGAGAAGAGCACCTTTTAAAGGGCTCTCAATATTTCTATTTTTAATATTACTATTCTTTTATTGCACGTACATTACATGAGCATCAACATTACCACCTTGACAGATGTCAATACCACACTCAAGAGCATAAAAAATATAACATTTTAGGTATTGACTCAACTAATCGAAACTATTTTTTTTGATAAAGACGATTCAAACCAAAGATAAGCGATCATTAGTCCAGCAGCTGATATGATTGACGCCAGATAAAATGCCACGGCACTTCCGAAGTTGTCTACGACCGCCCCGCTAAGCAGAGCACCCAGCGCTCCACCAGCGCCAAAACTCACACTGCTATATACGGCTTGACCTTGACCTTGCTTGTCATCCGGAAAATACTGATGCACAAAATGAATAGCCACTGCATGCATTGCGCCAAACGAAGCCGCATGAAGACACTGAGCCAAAATCACCACCGGCCAATTATCTGCAAATGCGCCAGTCAGCAGCCAACGAACCGAGGTCAATAGCAAAGAAATCAACACAATATTACGCATACTAAAACGCTGTAAAAATCGGTGCATAAAAACAAACAGTACAACTTCCGCAACCACCCCAACGGCCCACAACACACCGATCATTGATCGCTCATACCCCAAGTCCTCCATGTAGATAGAATAAAATGTGTAGTAAGGACCATGAGAGAGCTGTAATAGAAAATTGAAAAGAAGAAAAGCAATAACGGAAGGAGATTTTAGCGCCGAAAGAAACGTCTTTTTGATATCGACACTACTTTGGGGGGGTTGACTAAAAGCGCATAGGCTAGATAACCAGATCAAAGCAATG
Organism: Oleiphilaceae bacterium; assembly: GCA_041636295.1. GTDB lineage: Bacteria > Pseudomonadota > Gammaproteobacteria > Pseudomonadales > Oleiphilaceae > Alkalimarinus. Next base: position 189 of record JBFKTM010000541.1, on the reverse strand, counting down.
ATAATGGTAAGACAGTGTGGCAAATAAGCGATGCTGATGTAATCAAACAAAAAACCGAATAATACGACCGCCCCAACAAAACCTAACGAGCCCCACAACCTTACACGACCATACCGTTCTCGTTTCTCACCCAGGCCGTAGAGGGTAATAACTTCGAATTGTGGCAATACTGCATTCCAGAAAAAACTG
>JBFKTM010000540.1:0-3042 GCA_041636295.1 Oleiphilaceae bacterium | reverse complement strand
AGATGGGTACCTTTGTGGCTATTCTGCTGGGGACTATTGGAGCGGGTTTGTTGATGGAGTTTGAGGCAGCCCGGATACTCACCGCCGGGGTTGTAGTCTTGACCGCGGCCGCCGGTTATTTTACCAGCCGTGGTATTCCGCCTGCGGCTTCGTCCAATCCTGAGATGAAACTGGACTTCAATATTTTTCGAACCACGGATCAGGTTTTGAAATATGCGCGAGAAGATCGTGCGGTGTATCTGTCGATTATGGCTATCTCCTGGTTTTGGTTTCTAGGTGCGTCCTATCTGACTCAGTTCCCCAATTTTGCTAAGGATGTGTTGCAGGGGGATTCATCCGTGGTCACGATGTTACTGGCGTTGTTCTCCATTGGGATCGGGGTCGGCTCATTGCTTTGTGAACGCTTGTCAGGGCATAAGGTGGAGATTGGCATTGTGCCGATTGGTTCGCTGGGCCTAACGTTGTTTGGTATTGATCTCTATAGCTCGATACCCGCTTACCCGGTTGAGCAACCCTTAAACTGGCTCGCTTTTGTCTCTACGCCGGGAAATCTGCCGATCCTGATTGATTTGCTGGGCATAGGGATATTTGGCGGCCTGTTCATTGTGCCACTGTATGCCTACATTCAGAAGTACGCCAAACCGGAGAGAAGAGCACAGATTATTGCCGCCAATAACATCATGAATGCACTGTTCATGGTGGGAAGCGCAGTAGCGGGCATCGTGCTTCTGGGGGTGTTTGAGTTGACGATTCCCCAGTTCTTCCTGGTTATGGCGATCATGAACCTGGTGATTGCAGCCTATGTTTATTCACAGGTCACTGAGTTTGCATTGCGGTTCGTTATCTGGATGTTGTCACACACCATGTACCGGGTGAAGCATAAAGGGTTGGACGTTATTCCCGACGAAGGGGCAGCGGTGCTGGTCTGCAATCATGTTAGTTATGTTGATGCTTTACTGATTGCGGGGGCATGTCGACGCCCCATCCGGTTTGTGATGGACTATCAAATTTTCAAGTCGCCTTTCCTAGGGTGGTTTTTTCGCCTGGCAAAAGCGATACCCATAGCGCCGCGTCACAAAGATGAAGTCATTTATCAACAGGCATTTGATGCGATTTCGCAAGCGCTCGATCAAGGTGAGGTGGTGTGCATCTTTCCTGAAGGAAAATTGACCAAAACCGGTGGAATTAATGAGTTTCGTGGAGGAATTGAGACTATTTTGGAGCGTAACCCCGTACCGGTAGTGACCCTGGCACTGCAGGGGCTTTGGGGCAGTTTCTTCAGTCATAAAGGTGGGCCTGCCTTTAGTCGTGCGCCCAGGCGATTCTGGTCAAAAATTAACATTGTGGGTGGTCGGCCATGGTTGCCTGCGGAGGTGACGGCAGCTGCACTGGAGAGGGAAGTTAAGCAACTTCGGGGAGATCATCGATAACCAACCCGCTGCAGCGCTTTGCTGCAAAGATGTCATGTGCGGCAGACTCGGACGCCCTCAAAGGCGTCTTGTTCCGATACACCCGGCATGGTCGGCCCCTGGAGTGTATCGGCCCTCGCTCGTACCCACCTTATATTTATCTTCAAAGATGATGTGAGTAAGTTGTAAAAACATTGTTTTTTTCTCAATAATCTGTGGATAACTTTTTTGATGAACATGCTGTCATCGTTTTTTGTTTATAATAAAATTATAAAAAACAGGTAGATACGTTAAATTAATTCGTAAAAAACAGAAAATAACCATGTGGATAACTATATTGATAACTTTTATTAAGTTGTATTGATAACTTATTGAAAACAATTGAAATTAGGTTGTTTACTCTAATTGTGGTTTTAAGCAAAAACTATTCTGCAAAATTATCTATTTTTGATTAAAAATTACACAGTTTATGCTGAAACCCGAACGCATTAGGATTATACTACGCGGCTGTTTTAGGGGCTGGTTAACGAGGTAAGGCTGTGGATTATCCAAAACGTTTTGATGTTATTGTTATTGGCGGTGGTCACGCCGGTACTGAGGCGGCATTAGCAGCTGCCAGAATGGGGTGCCAGACGTTGCTGTTGACCCATAACATTGAAACACTGGGGCAGATGTCTTGTAACCCTGCCATTGGGGGGATAGGCAAGAGCCATCTTGTTAAGGAGATCGATGCCCTGGGCGGTGCCATGGCGCTGGCGACCGACAAAGGTGGTATTCAGTTTCGTGTACTGAACTCTCGCAAAGGGCCAGCGGTAAGGGCGACCCGCGCCCAAGCGGATCGTATCCTCTATAAAGCTGCTATTCGTAGCATCCTGGAGAACCAGTCCAATCTCGATATTTTTCAACAGGCCGCCGATGACCTGATTGTGGATGGTGATCAGGTAAAGGGTGTTGTGACCAACATGGGCGTGCGTTTTCATGCCGAAAGCGTGGTGTTAACCACCGGTACATTTTTGGGGGGCGTGATCCATATCGGCCTGGAAAACCATGCAGGTGGCCGTGCAGGCGATCCACCCTCTATTGCATTGGCACACCGTCTTAGAGAGCTGCCGTTTAGGGTTGGGCGATTAAAAACCGGTACGCCACCCCGCATTGATGCCCGTACCGTCGATTTCAGCGTGATGGCGGAACAGCCGGGTGATACACCGACGCCGGTTATGTCTTACATGGGGAGTCTGGACGACCATCCACAGCAGATTAGTTGCTATGTCACCCATACCAATGAGCGTACCCACGATATCATCCGTAGCGGGTTTGACCGTTCACCGATGTTTACGGGGGTCATCGAAGGGGTAGGGCCGCGTTACTGTCCGTCCATTGAAGATAAAATTAATCGTTTTGCCGATAAAAACTCTCATCAGGTGTTCATTGAGCCAGAAGGCCTGAAAACACACGAGCTTTACCCCAATGGCATTTCCACCAGCCTGCCGTTTGATATTCAATTGGCGTTGGTTCGCTCGATCAAGGGCTTTGAAAACGCCAATATGACGCGCCCCGGCTACGCCATTGAGTACGACTTCTTCGAGCCGCGTGACCTGAAAAACTCGCTGGAAACCAAATTCATTGCCGGTTT
>JBFKTM010000539.1:0-3042 GCA_041636295.1 Oleiphilaceae bacterium | reverse complement strand
TGGCTGAAAAAGGGTCTTTGAAGCCAACGCTCATTACGCTTGCTATTACAGCCGTTTTAATGGTTTGGGGCGCTTATGCTTGGTCTGGTGCCGGTATTTTGCCTGATATGCCGCACCTCAAATGGGTTTTACCAGCGATTACAGCCATCTATTTACTGCGTGGAACAGGGGGCCTAGTTGCGCCATTTGTAACCAATCATCCTCAAATAAAGCAAAATAGTACCGCCTTTTGGGTTTGGAGTTCAGTTATCTGTTTGGTAATTGGTTTATTTCACTTAGGGGGGCTGGTTTCAATATGGCCCACTTTATAAAAGCACTAACCAGATCGATGATGGGCGCCAACGTTTACATTGCCAGCAACATGAATGGAGTTGTGCTATTTTTGCGACTATTCGCTTCAGGTATCCTCAACAGAGGTAATAGGGCAAGGAAAATTCGCCGTTAACACCTATAATTTGTCGGTACGGTCTATAACCATATAAGGGAGAACAAAATGCCCCACTATTTTATTTCTTACTTAGGTGGTCAACCACCCTCAACGGCGGAAGAAGGTAAACAACATTTCGAAAAATACAAAGAGTGGTTATCGTCACTGGGAGAGTCAGCGATAAGCCCTGCCAACCCCCTAAAAGGGACCAACACGGTTAATGCAGATGGCTCGATTACTGAGGGCAGCACAACGACCATGTCGGGTTACACTATCATCGAAGCGGATTCAATGAACGCAGCACTGGCCGTCACAAAGGGCTGCCCCTTTCTTGATACAGGTGGCTCGCTTGAAGTGTCTGAGTTAATAAAGATGCCATTATGAGCCATAAAACGGTCGTTAAACGGCTGCATTCGGAATTCCTTACAGAACAGATGTAAAGCTATCGCCACAGTGCGCTAATACGCCTACTCAGATAGGGCAGAATCGGCCCACTGGACGCCTTGTTTGCATTAATGGCTCTTATCAGCCCCTGGGGCAGTGTCGCAAACGACCAGAGAACGTCCCTATAAGGTACGGGGGTTGTGCTTTTCTCATACCCTAGCTCGGCCATTTCACGGCGACAGACAATATCTGCCACTGTGGCCTCAACAGCACTAAGCTCATTTTTCCAACGCCCCACCGAGGTGTTAAATATAGTTGTTTCCGACACGTCTTTAGAGCTGTTGTGGCTATTAATATTCAGCATATCGGGTTCGAAGGTTTCGCCCAGAAACTGACATAGCGCTGGTACAACCGTATCAGGCATGGTCACTAGATGCTCATAGCGTAGTATGTGCAGGTTACCCGATGGAGTTTGACTCTCGATGCCCTTGATTTTTCTTGCGCTAGACTTCCAAATTAATGACGTGAGAACCGGATGATAGAGGCTCTGTATACGTTTTACATGGTCTTTCGTAGTAGCTCTCCATTTGAATTTATATGATAGAAGAAAGTCATGAACGTCTCTAACGCATACAATAATTTTCGCATTCGGGTAGAACGAAAGAATTTGATCAATATGATAAATGTCTTTTGGAACCTGATTGCCCCAGCGTTGTTTTCCTTCGACACGCATCTGCGTTCCCATAAACCAGGAGAATATTGACTCATAGGTATGGCACGTCTGCCAAAACTCGGAAGTAAATCCATTATCTGACATCAAACGTTGGATTCGGGCTTGGTCGGCCGGCTCATTGTAGCGTTCATACAGTGTTCCAAGGCGCGCTAGTATTATTTTTTTTGCATCTTTCGATGTCGGCTCACCAATCGATTGGTGTCGTGAATAGATATCGGGGAAAAAGTGGGTTTCTCCAGGCATAAAAATACGTGAATGTTGTCCAAGTATTGTTGCCGTTAATGTTGTTCCCGAACGGGGTGCGCCAACTATAAAAACAGGCTGTTCAGATTGAGTTACGTTATCAGAGTTATCAATTGGCGAGTTGGCCATAGAGTTTCTCCATTCGGCCTGCAACGACCGGTGCTGAATAGTTGCTAATCGCTTTTTTACGGTTTTGCCTGCCTACTCGTTTTCTACGCATGTCGTCGTCAATCAAGTGATTCAATGCGGTGTAAATAGATGACGGCGTCGTATCATTCAACAATACATCATCTTCACCACTATCCAGGATGTCAGGAATCCCCCCAACGGGTGTAGAAATAACCGGCAAGCCCGCAGCCATGGCTTCTAATATGGAAACGGGGCAGCCCTCGCCATGGTAGGTCGGTAATACAAATATGTCGGAATCAACCAGTAATTGGCCTTTAGCCTGCCCGCTGAGATAACCGGGAAGCTTGATGCAGTGAGAAAGACCATTCTCTTCAACCCACCGTTCAACGTTGGGTTTAACCGGACCATCGCCGGCCAACACCAGTTCGCATTGTTGCTGCTGTTGATTTAACAATTTAAAGGCTTCAAGAAGTTCAAAAATACCTTTTTCACTAACAAATCGAGCCATAAACAAAATTCGTTTATGTCGATCATGTCGTTGGCGAGCCGTATTATCTAACATGTGGCCATCAAACATCGTTGTTGCGACCATTACTTTAGCTTCGTTGCAGCCTATTTTTGCTAACTCTTTTTTAAATTTCGAGGCAAGCACAACAAGTACAGAGGCTGAGCCAAATGTTTGTCTAAATAAGAATCGCTTAACACGGCTTTTTTGAACTTTGTATGACTCTTTTTCATTCCAGCCATGTATAAACGCAATCGACTTTTTAACCTTGAATAGCCGGATTACGAAGAAAAAGATACCGTCTCGGATGAGAGAGTTTCTGTCTAACGAAGGATTAACATGTACTACATCATAATCTCGATGGCTAAGCCGCCAGGCCAGTCTTAAGCTATCGATGAATGTAATAAATAGGCGTGATATAAAACCGGTAGCACCTTTTCGCCTGCCAATAACGAACAGCTCTGTTGAAATATCTTCACTAAGGTGTCGCGATAACATATCAATGTAATTTACAACACCACCGCCCCAGTCAAATTCTCTTGAGAGCATTAGTACTTTTATTCTGTTCATAGCCAGTTGCCTTTATTTATCGGTAGCCATGCTGGTTTTGGGATTAGAGGG
>JBFKTM010000538.1:0-3042 GCA_041636295.1 Oleiphilaceae bacterium | reverse complement strand
TTGATGTTCGTGATAGCCATGGGGCCAACAATGACCGGATTTACCCAATATCAATGGGTCGTTTGTAGTTGTTGCTATGTACCGAAGATCAACTGGATGATCAGTTGATTGTCATGCCAATTGCCAAAATTAGTGAGGTTAACAGCGATGGCGGTATCATACTGGATACGTCATTTGGTATCGCCGCGCTCGACTTTTCGGTGAATAGCCTATGTTTTAACGAATTGAATGAACTAACGGTATTGATGACGGCGAAAGCCAGGCAGTTGGCTGCCAATATAGAAAGTGGCAATGGTAATGGTGCAGGTACGATTACCGATTTGCTGATGCTTAGAGCACTCAACACATGGGGGGCTCAATTGTCTATATTGGTGAAACAGTCCCCACTTCATCCTTATGAACTATTTAAAAGCCTATCCTCACTGGTGGCAGAAATTTGCACCTATACCCGGGCAGAACGTATTGCAGTGCTCAACCATGAATATCAACATGTAAACTCAACAGCGTTGATTGCTTCTCTGATTGAGAACGCACGGGTGCTGGTCTCTACAGCCTTCAAAACCGCTGCTGTTTCGTTACCTATCCAGCGTAAAAAGTTTGGTATCAGTCTTGTCGCGTTGCCGAGTCAGACATTGGTCGATGCAACCGATTTGATTTTGGCGGTCAACGCTGACCTTTCCACCGAGCAAATTCAGCAATTGGTTAGCAATAAACTTAAAATAGGCAGTATCGACAATATCCGGGAGCTGGTAAATCTTCAGTTGCCAGGGTGTACCAAAGAGCGATTGCCGGTAACGCCTCGGCAAATTCCTTATCATTCCGGTATGCACTATTTTCGGTTATTGCCGGATCACGCCTTGAAAGACCGTATTAAGCACTCGAATGGCATCGGGGTGCATATTTCTGGCGATGTACCCGGGATGGAAATGGAGTTTTGGATTATTCCACAAGAGGCGCCCAATAGTGGCTGCTGATTCATTGAACAATGACTATACAGTAATTCAGGGATAGAGACGATGGGAAGCATACAACCGGTTACGGGCAATGATATGTCGGCAACATTGGAGTTTATGTCCGAGAAAACCGTTGTTCAAGCGGAGCCTCAGCGACCAGATAGCTCAACGAATAACCTCTATAGGGAGGATGAGAAGACTCAGGTATTGAGCCGTTATGCTGAATTAGTCAGTAGTCGAGAATTGCATCACAGCCATGTCGTTACCGACAGAGATGTTCATACCTCAATAGACGGCAATGATGGATTAACGAAAGTGGATGTCCGGCCGCCTGTTATTACTCAAGCGATTTCAGGGCCAAGGATCAATGACAATCTCTTATTGGTTTCTGCCTTACCGCTAATCCATTCTGCAATGAGTCTAGTGTCAATTGGCGAGGCCATTGATATTGCGACAGTTCGAACCCGTCTGATTTCTGACATAGACCGTTTCGAGAATAAAGCGATTCAGTGTTTTGGCGATCAACGGCAGATAACGGCAGCACGCTATCTGCTCTGTTCTTTTATTGACGAAATTGTAGCAACCAGCCCGTGGGGGGCTGCTCATAGCTGGGGCGCTGAAAGCCTCTTGAGTTATTTTCACAACGAGACCTATGGTGGCGATGGGTTTTTCAAGTTGCTGGAAAGCGCACAACGACAACCACAGTTATATCTTGATTTACTGGAGTTAATGTATGTCTGTCTGTCACTGGGCTTTACCGGGCGTTACAAGGTTGATAGCGATGGCGCTACGAAACTTGAAAGTATGAGAGAGGTATTGATGACAACCATCAGCAAGTGTCGGGCACCTGATAATAAGAGTTTTATGATTGGTGAAATTAGTCCTCAGGTTACTGAAAAGCGCCAATGGCGATGGCTAGCCCCCGCAGTACTAGGTGTATTGGTGTTGGTGAATGCTCTGGGATACCTGTTTGCAGCCCAAGAAGTTGATCATCAGATGGAACGACTATCCAGTTATGTTGCCGCTCAACAGGGTGGGCTGAAACTTGTTACACCTTAGTGGGAAACAGTTTCCGAAGCATTTAAACAATACAGGTTTTATACAGCTCAGGGTTTAAACAACTCTGGTTTTAAACAACTCTGGTTTTAAACAACTCTGGTTTTAAACAAGTCGGGATTTATACAATAAAAGCGGATCAAACGGAATTGAACGCATGAAGTGGAAGAATATTCGTTTTCCTGGCAGAAAACGACAAGATAATGGAGAGGTGATAACCCTCCCTGGCCAATAAAATAGTGGCTCGATGAGCCATGAGACATTGTTTAGGCAACAACTGAAGCAGATCAGTGTAACGTTGGGGGACCGCTGGTATGACCGGTTGTTGAAGCGGGCCTTCAAGAAGAAAACGGTTTATGCTGTTTTGGAATCTCCCCATGCTCGCCTTACGGAGTTGAGTGGACACTCAGTCGCCAATGTAATTAAGTCCGGTGACGGTTCCACCTTGAACACTTTCAGTGCCAGCGATGAGATACGTAAGCTTCCCACTTGGTATGTTGATGGCTCCTCCCTGTTTATGGGGGTGCACTTTGAAGATGAAGTTTACGCATCAAATGTTTCGATTGGAGCCTGTATTGATCCGTTGATCAAAGCGATAAAACAAGGCCCTACTGGACGTCGTTTAGGGGGCGTTATCATCTGTTTACATCGACATGATCTCATGTCGGAATCAACGCCTGTCTGGTTAAATAAAATGGCGTCGTTCGTCAGTGAAGCCGCGTTAAAAGCCAAGGAGCCAGTACCCGTTTACTGTGTGTTGGAGGGGGTAGGCCATAACGAGCATGCTGGCAATCATCCTGACTCATTTAGCTTGTTGGCTACACCGGTAGGGCTATTTAGGGATGATGTTACTGTCAGGGGGGAGCAGTTTAGTCAGTGGTTTACTCAGGCTAGAAATGAAGTTTCCAGACGGTTGCTTCGCCGTGTCTTGAAAAATGTCCAGTATGTACATGATCTCGACTCTAGACGTTCGGCATTTTCAGAGCTAAATACTATTGAAGCGGGGCTTGATCAGCTCAAGCTGGTAACAGAG
>JBFKTM010000537.1:0-3043 GCA_041636295.1 Oleiphilaceae bacterium | reverse complement strand
TAGAAGTCAGGTTTGTTAAAGACTGTTATTTGTTTGTATATTTATTGCTTTATCTCTGTGCTAGTCAGTTCCTGTTCGCTCAGTCATTTTTGGTCACCCTTTATCAAATGATGGCCTTACTTTGCGCGTTGGCTGTGCTATTTTCGCTACATAAGGGCGCATTAAAGATCTCGCTTCGAAGTAGGATAGTTTCGCTACTTAAGATGCTCACGTTTGCTGTCCCCCTGGTAATTGTAATTTTCCTACTTTTTCCTAGGATTGCGCCACTATGGAGTATTCCCCTTTCTACTGGAAAAGCCTACACCGGAATGACGGACACCATGACACCGGGTGATATTGCAGAACTCACTCAGTCATCGGCAAGGGCCTTCAGGGTTAGTTTCGATGGTGAAATTCCTGCACAACACCAACTCTACTGGCGAGGCTTAGAATTGGACCGGCTGGAGGGAAATACATGGCGTTCCACCGAGTTTCTGTCGGGCCGACGTGTTGGTCAGCTGGATGTTGGCAGTCTTATACCCATTTCAGGCGATAAAAGTTACACCATTCTGATGGAGCCTACTAACCGCCAATGGGCTTATGCATTGGAGGGAGCCGAGCTAGGAACGAGTAATATCTATTTTAACGATAGCGGTTTTGTACGTTTTGATACTAATGTGATTCAGCCGACACGCTACCGGCTTGGCTATTCATCTGGAAGTTTGGAGTCGCCAGCATTAGAAGATGCTCGCCCAATGAGGGCTGCAGATTTATCCAAATACCTTCAGTTACCTAACTCCGGAAATCCGCTCACCAGAGATTTTATTTTACAGTTACAAGCTCAACACACCACGTCGTCTGCGCTTGTGGATAGTGTGATGTCCTATTTTAGAACTCAACCTTTTCACTATACTTTGCGTCCGCCGACTACGACGGCTCAGTTTTTTGATGATTTTTTATTTACTACCCAGCGCGGATTTTGCGCACACTATGCCGGCAGTATGGTGTATATGTTGCGGTTAGCAGGGATTCCTTCAAGGGTGGTTGTTGGTTACCAGGGAGGGGAAATTAATACGGATGAAAACTATCTGATTGTACATCAATATGATGCCCATGCATGGGTAGAGGTCTGGTTTGAGGGTAAAGGATGGGTACGCTACGATCCTACTGCGATGGTCTCGCCAGACAGGGTTGAAAAAGGGCTTTCAGAAGCGGTTAAAGAAGAAGGTAGCTTTCTTTCTGACAGTGTATTGGCGTCAGCTCGCTATAATCATGTCGAACTGATACGCTGGATGAGGCTCCGGGTCGATGCGTTAAATTATAACTGGCAGCGCTGGGTCGTGGGATACGATGGTCAAACGCAACAAAATATATTAAGTCAATGGTTAGGTCAGGTAACTTTTCAATCGTTGGCTGTGTTAATGGCGATTATTGGCGGTGTTGTTGTTACTATCGCATTTTTCATGCTGGGGGGAGGTAAAAAACGCGTTCACGTTGACAAAGTCGTGCTAGAATTTGAGCGTTTTTGTAAATCGGTAGAGGCTATGGGCGTAAAAATAGGGGTGGGTGAAACACCTAAGCAATTTGCTGCTCGATTAGTTACGATTTACCCTCAACAGGAAACAATGCTTACACATTATATAAACTGCTTTAATTTACTGCAGTATGGTTCTGCCGTTACGAACGAACGCAAGAAAGCGCTAATGACGAAAAATATGAGAGCCCAGGCGAAAAGAATAGTGACAGCCATGAGAAAAAGCCGCCGGGAGGCGGGTTGTTGATGAACTATCCGTGGCAAGAAACCCAATGGAGTAAACTTTCCGAGGTGCTGCGTCAGGGCAGGCTCCCTCACGCGCTTATGCTGTCTGGTACTGCAGGAACCGGTAAACGTGAATTTGCTTCAGTATTAGCAAACCTTGTACTGTGTGATCAGGCTATTGTAAACGGGAGTGAAGAGCACTCGGCGCGTTATCGCCCTTGTGGTGAATGTAAAAGTTGTAAACTAATACAGGCAGAAGCGCATCCAGATATTCGTTATTTCGAGCCTGAAGAAAAGTCTTCTGTGGTAAAGGTTGACCAGATAAGAGAGCTCAATGACTATATCGCGAAATCTAGTCAGCAAGGCGCTTTCAAGGTGGCAATTATTCATCCGGCAGAAGCGATGAATGTCAATGCGGCGAATGCGCTATTAAAGTCTTTAGAGGAACCGTCCAGAAAAACGCTAATTATATTGGTGGTGGACCAGCCCGGGCGGATGTTGGCTACCATCAGGTCGCGCTGTCAGGTGATCGAATTTCCTCTACCCAGTCGTGATCAGTCAATAGGCTGGCTACAACAAGCTTTACCTGAAAATCAACACATTGATGAGTTGCTTGAGCTTTCTGCAGGAAGCCCTATTAAGGCATTACAATTAGCAGACAGTGAGGCTGTTTCACAAAAACAGGCAATGATTGGCGATCTTGCCCAAGTGCTTAAGCGTCAGGCGACTGTGGTATCCGTCGCTACCCAGTGGCAGAAGTACGAACTTAAAATTGTGTTGGACTGGAATCTATTGTGGGCGCAGCAATTAGTTCGTTATTCCATGACGACAGATGAGTCGCTTATTGGGGATGAGCGCCTGCTAAGGATGATTCAGTATCTTTCCAAGAAGCATACTGCTAGTACCTTTTATCGGCTACTCGATAAAATTCACGCTTGCAGTGACTTGGTTGCTCGAAATACTAATCCAAACCACCAAGTTCTCATTGAAAATTTACTGGTGGCGTGGAGTGAACTGATGCAAAAAAATGCTGCGTAACAGCTATCTGCTTGACGCGTCTGGAATATTTAAGTTATTTATCTACAATAGACGGTAAGTGGTTAAAATAAGTAAAACTTGTTTGATGATTGGTGCGTTGATTTGTTGTTTATTTTAGGCACTCCATAAAAATTGAAACACTAAACTACAGGAAGAATTGGTAATGCCACCAGGCTTTGGTGCCCGTAGCGGTATATTGACCCTTACAATTAAAGATAAAGCTGTGTTGTACGCAGCGTACATGCCTTTTATTAAAAATGGTGGATT
>JBFKTM010000536.1:0-3045 GCA_041636295.1 Oleiphilaceae bacterium | reverse complement strand
GCTCCGCCATAGACCTCGACGCCCAATTGAAAAAAGCCCTTCTGGGTAATTTCTGGCGTTGGTTTAATTTTTAGACAAGGGCTATCGGTATGAGCGCCTACCATTCGAATACCCGCGCCCCCCGTTATCTCCTGACCGGTTGTGAAGGCAATTAACGAAGATCCGTTTCGCGTAACATAGTATCGCTCACCTGGCTTAAGATCCCATTCAACATCTTCATCTAATGCCTTAAATCCCACCGCCTTAAGCTCAGACACCATAGAAGACACTGCATGAAAAGGCGTTGGTGAACACTGCAAAAAAGACATTAAACCCTGGTTAAAATTTTCTAACTGCATTATTTCCTCAATTTCCAAACGGTAGAAGATCATCAAGTTAAGATTACCTTAAATCAACCACACCCACATCAAATTTTCACCGTCATATCTAAAGGATTAGGATTCAACTATCAGCACTCTCCCAGTATAATCACCCACCTGCGACCACTGTAAAACCATAAGTAGAGCCTACCGATACACAAACGAGAAATACCATGAATAGAAACAATGCCAACCACCCACCGCAATTTCTTGACATCGAAGGCAGCAGTTACGACGAAGACAGCTTTCCAGTTTCTATTTCATGGTCACAAACCGATGGACAGATCAAAACCGTTTTGATCATGCCGGACGACGAGTGGGCCCCTCACGACTCAGCACTTCCTGATGAATCACTACAGCACCTCTATGACCAAGGGGTTTCAGGCATTGATGTAATCCGTGAAATGAATAGCGACTTAGATGGCGCAACGATCTACATCGACGGCATTGATTATGACAACGACCTTCTAGACAAACTATACGACACCTTCGATGAAGATCCGACCTTTGAAATAGCCACGTTGAGTGAGCTATATAATGACGACTCCGTTGAAGAAATTTTGGACGCCCGCAACCAGATCATCCAAGATAATAACCTGGATAACAGGCAAGCTGAACACAATGTATTAGCCATGCTCATTCTGGCACGAGAGAGAGAGCTCTTGTAAAGCCCCCTTCTTACCAGCATCACCTAATAATTAAAGCGTCTCCCTTAGACCTAAATAGGCCTGTATCGAACCATTTACTCTATTATTAAGCACTTCGTTAGCCAGGTCGGCCTCCAACTGCCGATCAATCAGAATCTCATTTAAATCCATAACCAGATCAGACAATGCAGCGCCTTTACTCTCCAACACCGCCATTGCATTATTCGCCTCACGATCATCATAAACAGGGCGCCCTAACTCAAAGTAAAAGTTATGCAACAGCCAATTACGATCAATTAACGCCTGATGGAGCTTAGGCATTAAGTAGGGGGGCAGATCAAGCTGCAAAAACAGGTATTCAAGTTTTTTTAGAATCTGATTAGCGTTTCTTTCATCAAACAACTCCTGCAACGCTGGCAGCCAGTCCATTTCATAAATATTGACGGAGGCTGCAAAAAAATTAACCAAAACCGCCTCAAGCGATTGCGCCTCAAAAAGCAGCAAACCAAGCTTTTCCATAACGGGCTTGTTATCGTTCCATACATCCATGAACAAAACCTTGAAAGTTAATATTGTGCGCCATTGTGCCAAATTCGATTTAAATTACAGGGGACCTGCTTCACAATGCGACACAAAATCACACCCCAATACACTCTTGATGATAAATAGATACGAATATTCAACAATTTGTGACACTATTCAGCGATTTAAGCACAAGGGTTACGGCAAAATATTTAAACGGATAAGCACACACACTCACTCGTTTAGTTTGCTCTGCACCTTCGGGTTACGGATACACTCCAACAACATGGGATTTCAATTAATAATGAAGTTTTTCTCTCGAGTCACAGCCCTCATTTTTGTATCGGTCTTGTCTCTTCAAACCGCAGCACAAGAAGCAGCAGAAGACACCCCTAAAAAAGACGGGTTAGACTATATCGGCATCAACGGCTTACTGATCGATCATCGCTCAATTGGCAGTAGCCAGACTGCTAAAAACTGGGCCACCTCAATCACGATGGGCACCTATATTACTGACTATGTAAAAGTTGAAACCCGGTTTGGTAAAGGATTAACAGACGATGACGTCAAAGGGGTCGCCACACTGGAAGTCAACTGGTGGGCCAGCTGGTTTATGGGGCTACACTACCCCCTCGCGGAGTGGTCATCCATTTATGGACAATTAGGCATGTCCTATGTTGACGGCGATGCATCAGCCATTGAAGGAACAGCCCTATCTGATCTGGATGACGATTTCCTAAGCTCAAAATTCAGTATGAGCTGGATCGCGGGGCTGGATTTTAACGTGACAGAGGGGTGGTATGTTACCGCAGAGGCCGGTCGCCTGCACCGAGGCACGGCTTCAGATATTAATATGATGCACTATGGACTGGGCTTGAAATACGAGTTCTAGCTTCACCAAATGGGGTCAGAGTAGACTACCTACTCTGCCCCCTACCGCCCCTGAACATGACCAGAGGAAGAGTTAGGGTCGACCAGCTAATTAAGCCCCAAAGTCTTATGTTTGATATGCCAACATTGGTGTATTTTGGTATTACGCTCAAAGTCCTTATCAATAGTCGCTTTTGAAACATTCTCCACCGAAAACGGTGATAACGCGTCACAATCAAGAGTGAAACGCCGAAGATTGTTAGAAAATATCAACAACCCTCCTTTTTTAAGCAGCTTCATTACTTTGTTAATCAGCTCCACATGATCACGTTGAATATCCAGCACCCCCTCCATTCGTTTTGAATTGGAAAACGTCGGAGGGTCAAGAAAGATCAGGTCAAATTTACCCGTAGCACCATCAAGCCAGCGCATACAGTCTGCCTGTATAAACTGATGCCCCTTAGCACTGAAGCCATTTAACTGCAGATTTTCCTTACCCCAGTCTAAATAGGTTTTGGACATATCCACACTGACAGTCTCGCTCGCCCCGCCTTTCACCGCATGAATCGTAGCAGCGGCGGTATAGCAAAACAGGTTTAAAAATCGCTTACCGGAGGCATGTTGCTGAATCCAGCGACGAACCGGGC
>JBFKTM010000535.1:0-3047 GCA_041636295.1 Oleiphilaceae bacterium | reverse complement strand
CATGTTCGGCATTCTGAAAGTGTTTTTGCAGTTCTTCTTTATTCGCAAGCTGCTCTTCAACCCAGTCTCGTGAGAGTACCATTTCGCCCTTGGCGGGCAGCGTCCGTTTTTTATAGGGCGTTTGAGCTTGTCCCTCTCTTGTATCCCCTTCATTATTAACACTCACAGGCATCACCTCGGTGGAATCAACTTCAGTATCAACCAGCTCCTGAGGTGAACCGGATTGAAGTCGAATGTACTCTTTGACACCTTCATTATCGATGATGATTCTGTTCTCTTCTATCGCCAACAGCAGCACCTTATCCTGAAGGGACTCCCCTTGTTTATAGGTGCGAATAGCCTCCCTCTCAATAAACTCCACTATTGCGGTAGACTCTTCTTGCTTATTGCTGAGTGATGTTGCTAACAAGCGAATGGGCAGCGTAGACATTTTCAACGCAGAGCGATCTTTTGCGTCTGAATTCTGAGCCGGTACACCCGCCAGCGTCACACCTTTTTGTGCTAACTCTCCATCTATATAGTGTTGATAAACACCAATCGGCTGAGGCCCTTTGACATAAAGGCCATTGATAAGAACCACTGGAACATTGCCAAACCCCAGTGACTGACCCAGCTCGATATCTTGCTTGATCAAGTTTGAATAGCGTTTTTCGTCGAAGCAACGTGAGAAGGAGTCGATACTCATCCCCTGCTGTGTGGCAATCAATCGATACCGCTCTTCATTCAATTGGTCAATCGCACTGTAGACTGAGGTTTGGTAAGCCCATTGTTTCTCTTGTTCAGCCGCACAGCGCACGGCATTTGCTGCAGCATGGGCATAACGATGAAATGATTGTGGATAGTCGTAATAGCGGACATTTAAATGGCTCTTATAAAGAGACATTAATGAGTCGACAACAGGTTGCAAGCGAGCACAGTGAGGGGACTGATAACTGCAAAAAATCTGCAACTGCACAATAGCATCACGGCCGCCTTTTACCGGCCGGCCATCTAAAGGCAGTGAAACTCTGGGGGGGAGCGGTGGTGCCAACAACAGCTCCACTGAACTATTAGCTGACTCATTACCACTCTCAATCAACTCTCCTACCACATGCTTCAATGCCGTTTTTCTTAATTCATAGCGCCGCCACTCAAGGTCAAACAAACTTAGTTTAATACGCTCATCAACAACATCCACGGTTATCGGGTTACCATTGACCATTGCGACGGTTGCAAAGGGTGACGGTGTTTCGATAGGGTTCTTTTCACTGTGTTGGCTAACACTTTTGGGAGTCACTTCGGGGGCATCACAACCGCCCAAAAGTACCAATACGACGAGTAGTATGGCTCGGTTGATTTTTACGAGCATCTGGTATTCCTCGATTATTATTTTTGTTTTTGAATAACTTTATTTTTGCTTAAGTTTGAGTACTTCACAACACAGAATCCTGGTACAAACCGGACACACTTAACACCTTAGTGATTTCTATTGGGTCGCTCCCCAACGAAATGTCAGGGAGCTAGGACTAGCAATGATGCTGAACCAATATCTGAATATATCCCCGTGAGTTAAACGCCAACAGGCTAAGCCATTAGCGATAACTCATTACTGTCTAACCGGCGATTACTCAGGCATATCCGTATTGGCGTTCCACATAAAGTCAGCAATCTTACTTTGCGTAGCGACATTCGGATGGAAGCAGTCACCACCATCGATATGCTGTGCACCAAACTGGAAGGTACCAGCAGAAGGCGTATTTTCATCTACATACTCTGCAATGACTTCAATACTGTTAGGATTCTGGCCATTCGCATTACTGTTATAGGCCGCGGCCTCTTCCGCCAAAATAGCATTATAACTACGCTGAGCTGCTGCTACGGCTGCAAGACGTTGTGCAGAGCTTTCGCCATTGTAAGTGCCGCCTGCGGTAACGATTTGACAGACATCGTAGGTAGACCAGAGTGATTCACAGTTGATTGCTGAACTGGTAGCTTGTTTATCCAGCCCGGCCTGGCGAAGATCCTGTACTCTGGGCACACTCGCCATAATGACCGTGGCACCTTCTGGTAACCCTGTCATTAGAGTATTAAGGCCGTTTCGAACTGCCTGTCGCCACTGCTCTCCCGTATAAAGAGGGTCCGAACAGTTGGCGGGGTCGGTACAGTTGCGATTACAAATATCGTTCCCGCCAAGTGCCACTTCTACATGGTCGGGCGTTGGAGATTGCGCGACGATCGCCGCTGCCTGTGCGGCAAAGTTGGGCTCAGTCCCCTGATCACCCGAGCCGCTCATTTCTGCTCCGCTCATGGCTGCGTTTTTGTTGGCATTAATGGAGCTATCCAACGCTTTATAGCGATCATGCACACTATTCACATTGGAAGACCAGCCATCAAACCAGGAGTGCTCAGGCTGATCCCCACCCAATAGACACCATAAATCCCAGAACCAGACATTTCCGGTACAGTCAGCACCAAACGCCATGGTGATACTGTCTCCGGCTGCGGCGGCATTTTCCACCCCAGACACGGGTGCCGGTGGTGGTGGAGGATTACCCCCGTCGGTAAAAGAGCCCACCAAAGAAACCCCACTATAGCTCGACCATGCATCTAGCATGACATAGTACGTTCCTTGCTGAACATTAGTGACCGTGCAGGTCTCATTATTACCTGAAATGTAAGGCCGACAGTCCCAATTGGTACTGGAAACCTGGCTCCCATACTTAACATATAGATCAGCATCTCCGCTCCCTCCGGAGATAGCGATACTCAAGTTAGTCGCATTGGCGGGAACATCCAAGGTATAGAATGTTTCACTGCCCGACGCACCACCAAGACCGGTTAAGGGAATCCCGTTTTCCAACGAGGTTGCCGCTGTGGCCATCGGTGCAACAACAGATAATGCGAGAGAACTACAGATGATTTGAAGGACGTTGGAGAACCCAAGCCCTTTGCTTTTCTTATTTTTCATTAGTGTCTACCTATTTTATTTTTATTGGTATTAGGTACAGCAGCAAAGCCTAGTCCACGATAGAGTATAGTAATACTTTCTTATTCGAACATTTTTTAGT
>JBFKTM010000534.1:0-3060 GCA_041636295.1 Oleiphilaceae bacterium | reverse complement strand
GGTGACGGCAATATGAACGGGAGGCACCGTGGTGCACATGCGGCCGTTCCCTTCGTTTTCCACCAGACAGAGGGTACCGGTTTCTGCCACGGCAAAGTTGACCCCGGAAATCCCGATGTCGGTGTCAAAGAACTTCTCTCTTAAAATGCGTCGTCCGGTGCCAATCAACTCATCGACATTGTCGGTGTAGTCTACGCCGACGATCTTATCTTCAAACAGGTGAGCGATCTGTTCTTTGCTTTTGTGGATAGCCGGCATAATGATGTGCGACGGTGTTTCTTTAGCGAGCTGCACAATGTACTCGCCCATGTCGGACTCAAGGCATTCAATATTACGGGCTTCAAGATAGTGATTCAGGCCGATCTCTTCACTGACCATCGACTTACCCTTAACCGCCAACTTGCCATTATGCTGTTGGATGATGCTATGGATGATTTCACAGGCTTGCTCTGAGGTTTCGGCCCAATGCACCTGTATGCCATTGCGGGTGCAGTTGGCTTCCAACTGTTCTAACAGATCGGGCAGTTGTGACAGCGTATTGGCTTTGATGTGGTGCCCCAGAGTGCGTAGCTCGGCCAGCTCTGTCTCATCGGTGAAGACCGACTGACGTTTGGCTCGCAGAAAATCCATGGCACCCCGGAAGTTATCCCTCAACTGCTTGTCGGCCAATGCCTCAATGGCCTGTTCTCTAAATTGGTTTTGCATGGTCGGCTTCCGATTAACGAGGGGTTCTTTTTAATAGAAAGCTGGCTAAATGCTCGCTGTCTATTGCGCGATGGGTTTTAGCCATGACGCCACTCAGGTTCATCAGGCAACCACAATCACTCGTTACCATTTGAGATGAGCCGGTTTCCTCAATAGCCTGACATTTGTCTTCGGCCATTGCGGCAGAGATCTCTGGTTGCTTGATGGCAAAGGTGCCGCCAAAACCACAACATTCTGTGGCGCGCTCCGGTTCGCAGACCTCCACCTGTTTGAGTTGTCTTAACAGCGACAATCCGTCTTCGGTGACGCCCATTTCACGGCGGGAGCTGCATGAGGTGTGCATGGCCACTTTGATCGGTGTGCCTTTATCTTCTAGCGAGATATCCAACACCCGGACCAGGAACTCCGTCAATTCGTAAATTCTCGACGAGAGTGCTTTGACCTGCTCCTGCATGGGGTGATGAGCAAACAGCTGAGGATAGTGATGCTTCATCATGCCGGCACAGGAACCTGAAGGCACGACTACCGGTATGGGCTGATTCAACAGTTCGACCTGTTTAATGGCGATGTCAATTGCCTCGTGATCATAACCGGAGTTAAACGGAGGCTGCCCACAACAGCTCTGTTGCTGAGGGAAAATCACCTCGACACCTTCTCGTTCAATCAACTCGATGGCCGACAGGCCCGCTTCGGGATAAAACAGGTCGATAAGGCAGGTTCCAAAAAAATAGACCTGCTTCGGCTTTGTAGGGGCGACGGTACTTGTTGTCGTATTCATGGGTTGTTCAGTTTCCCGTTTGTCGTTTATCACCGCAATAATTAAAACTTAATACACACTGTATAGGAGATTGCCGCAGAAAATCATCCTACTTTCGGGGGAGGCCTGCTATTCGTTATCAGGGTATTATCTACTATGATGGTGCAGACTCTTTTAGACTAATTGCTGTAGACGACCCCCTGACAAGAGATCAACAAATCTTCACCCGTCACCTACAATAATAAAAAACTGGCAGAAAGCGGTACGCTATGAACTACCAAATATTGATTGCAGATGATCACCCACTATTTCGACGCGCCCTGGAAGAGGCGATTCAGCCACTGGGAGATGACTATGAAGTCACCCAGGCGGATAACTTTAACGATACCCTGGCCCTGTTGGAAGAGAATCCTGAGATTGATCTGGTATTGCTTGACCTGAAAATGCCGGGTAGTGAAGGGTTGCTAGGGCTGATCCAGATTCGACGGGAGTTTCCCCAGGTCGGCGTGGTGATTGTCAGCGCGACGCAAGATGTGCGGACAGTCGCGAATGCCCTGCGGGAAGGCGCCTCGGGTTATATTCCCAAGTCGACCCGGTTCGAAAAGATTCAGGAGGCAATACCGGTGGTGCTCAGCGGCCAGCAGTGGTTGCCTGACGAACTAAAGAAAGCCGTGGCCGAGACCAAGGTCGATGAAACGGCGATTGAGAAACTGAGCCAGTTAACACCAAAGCAGTTACGGGTTCTGGTGATGATTGGTAAAGGTTATCTCAATAAGCAGATTGGCGCTGAACTCAATATCAAGGAGACCACGATCAAGACCCATGTCTCCGAAATTCTGCGCAAGCTGGATATCAAAAACAGAACCCAGGCGGCGGTGTTTACTCAATTCCTTGATGTCGACGACTGAGCACTTCAGAGATTAGCGAGCGCAGCGCTAACGGTTTAACCGGTTTTTTCAACAGATAGTACCCTCTGTGGGCCACCTCTTTGGCTACCGCTTCGGTATAGTCGGCGGTAATAACAATGCAGGGGGCGGCAAAGCGTTGCTCCAACTGCGACATCACATTGAGGCCTGTCTCCCCGTGATCCAAATGGTAGTCGATCACCACCAAATCAGGCGGGCGCGTTTCCACGGCGTCAAGGGCTTGTGCAAGGCTGAGCGCCGGCGATACCTGGTATCCCCAGTCTTGCAGTAGTGAGGTCATGCCATCAACAATTTGCGCTTCATTGTCGACACAGAGTATGTGTTGCCCCTGATGGTTCTGCTGGCTGGACGGGGCCTCTGTGACCTTCGCTGGCTCTGGTTCGGCGTGGCAACGGGGGAGTTGAATGGCAAATACCGACCCCTTTCCACGTTCTGAGCGGACCGATATGGTGTGGCCTAGCAGTGAACACATTCTTTTAACGATCGCCAGCCCTAATCCCAAACCTTTATCGTGCTGTTGCAGATCATTGGGCAGGCGTTGGAATTCATCGAATATCTCCTCCAGGTGCTCTTTGGGAATGCCAATGCCGGTATCATGAACCTCAATGGAGAGATCGTCACCTCGGTGTCGAACGCCCAGAATAATTCGACCTTGCCTGGTGTAGCGAAAGG
>JBFKTM010000533.1:0-3071 GCA_041636295.1 Oleiphilaceae bacterium | reverse complement strand
TGTCAGCAACGACTATTTCACCGGACTTTACAAATGGACAGCCGCAAACGACCTGTGTCGCAGCCCTAGGAGAGTCTTTTGCCGCGGGTACAGAAGATGGGCGCGGCCCCGATCTGTTTAGCGAAGGCACAACACAATCGAATCCTTTTTTTCAGTTTATCGGCAGCATGATTGTGGCACCCAGCCAACAAGATCTTGATTGTCACGCCCCGAAAGCGGTATTGATTGCCCAAGGTAAAACATCCCCCTACCCCTGGACACCCGAAGTTTTACCGGTGTCATTGCAAAAGATCGGTCAGCTTGGTATTGCCGCTGTACCTGCCGAGTTCACAATTATGGCCGGACGTCGACTAATGGAAACGGTTCAGAGCGTACTTGATGATCAGCTTGACTATCTAGTAGTTGCCGGACTCTCAAACGCTTACAGTGGTTACGTAACGACTAAAGAGGAGTATGACTTGCAACACTACGAAGGCGGTTCAACTCACTTCGGCCCTTGGACTCTAGCGGCTTACCAGCAAGCCTTTTATCTACTTGCTTCAGACATGCTGCCAGCGGGCCAGCAGCCCAAACCAGGACTCACACCAGAGCCCTTCCCAACCATTGAACCCATTCCTCGTGATCTAACCGGCGAAACCATTAACTTCCAAACTGGCGTGGTTCACGACCAGGCCCCCATTTTTAAAAATATTGGCGACGTCGTTCAGAATGCTAATAGCAGTTACCAAAAAGGGCAGAAAGTTGTTGTTAAATTTTGGTCAGGTCATCCTAAAAACAATTTAAAGACCCAGAGCACATTTATGGAAGTACAACGTTGGAATGGATCCAGCTGGACCGTAGTAGCAAATGATAACGACTGGGAAACAACTTATGAGTGGCAACGCATTGATGGATTCTGGGGGACCTCTCATGCCATTCTTAGCTGGACCATCCCAAATGATTCGGTGTCAGGAACTTACCGAATTAAACACTACGGCGATAGAAAAAAACCGTGGTCGGGTAATATTGTCCCCTATACCGGTACCAGTCGGAATTTTTCTGTCTACTAAAAACGGGAATTTAACAACACGCTATTGTTAACACCAATAATAGAGGTATAGACAGCGGCAAAAAATGGGCCACACTTTTCGTGGCCCCTTCATTATCAAAAACAATCAGGGCTTTCTTATTATTACTATTTTTTAACTCCCTTAAGCCCAAAAGATGGACTAAATTAAGAAGTGATATTGATATGAATCTAGCTATAGGGGAACGGAAATGGACTTAAGTGATAAAACACCTGTTCGACTTGTACAGGTATCTTTGTTTTTTTCGATTGCCAATTTTTTTATTTCAGGTGTAACTACCAATAGCTTGGTGCTATTCGTGCTTTTCACCTTAACGGTCTACATAAGCTGCAAGATCTATATCACGCTTCGCGAGCTTAAGATTACCGTCACTGCGGATCTGACCGATCTGCAAACCTATTTACAGATTGCGGGTATTCTGTTTATAGGCATAGCCACATTTGCTTACTCATACCTATTTGGGCTGTTTTATCTTTTTGTCTACGCCATCTACTTGATATCCCCTTACGACCGCGATTGGATCGCTGGTCGCTCAGAAATAATATTTAGAGAAAATAGACTGGAGTATCGTAGAAAAGAAGCGTAAAAACATTTCTACTATTGGTTGCAAGACTACCTTGCAACCAATACTCTCTCGTCTTCGCGTCCCATAGAGATAATATAAGGGTCACGCTGTTGTCGCTCCATAAAGGCATCCTTACTTACCATGCCATCCCATTTCAACTGCACTAACTTCTGAGCAACACTCCCCCCAAGACTATAACCCGGCCCGGTTACAATCACCTTGTCTGGTGCAAATTCTTTCACTGCAATCTCAATTGCACGCCCAAAATAGTAGGGTTCCGTTACTTGTGCGCCCAAAGTGTAATCGTAGATATCATCAATGCCAAAACAGTCTGGTTGCCAGATTTTACCTTTACCATCAACTAAAGGGATGGATGGCATTTCAAACCACGTCGAAGGCAGTATTTGCTTGGCCGTTTCCGATACATTATGGAGCAATGGTGTATGAAACGCGGCATGATTATATAACCGCATCGGAAAGCGATCTTGTACTCGGTTTAATAATTCATCCAGTAATTTAAGTGCAGGCTCGTTTCCACCCAGCACTCGATACCCCCCGAGATCTATGGATAGATATAGCTCACAGCCTGGTCGACCTTTGATCTCACTTACTACTTGATTTAAATGATTCACCTTTTCTTCATCAAACTGCCAATTATCATCAATGGTTGGGTAGATAACCTGCCCACCGATAATGCCATTTTTCATCATTGAGCCCATGGTATTGATCAGGTTTATGGCATTAACATCTGACAAAACACCGGCACATTTAAGGGCAATATACCAACCCATTGAGTTGCCGGTAACGGCGACAACTTCAAAACGGTCCCGATCAATATCGTAAAAATCCCCCAGTGCGCAGGCGTAGATTAATGCAGAAGCATTTTCTCCTGCGCTGTGTTTTTTTAAGCTGTACTGATTCATCTCATCAAGTTGCGAAACGGGCGTTTGATCTTGTTCGATTCGATGTTCATCAATAACCTGAATCATTGAAGTTTTTGCTGAGTGATAACGATGCAGATAGCCCAACTCCTCTTTATTGTATGTACCTCTTCCTGGACATACGACAACCACTCTCTGTTTCATTACGAAGTCACCTCAATTTGTGTGCTATAGCAGTCGCTGGAGTTGTTGGCATTGCCAATCATCTCTAATGATGCACTGATAATATCATCTCGACTGGGCATCCCTAACGTCGCCGCCCTCCCAAGAGGAACAAAACAATCGGCCCCCGTTACTCTTCTTAGTCTAGTTGGCGAATCCACATTTTGGCCACCCGACTTGCGCTCTGTCAGTAATGTAATTAGCGCCTCACTGATTGATCCGGTTTTACGACACTCATCCACAATGAGGATGTGACTGTATGACTTGACCGCATCCAACAAGGCTTCTTCGTTGATTTCTGACAGCCAGCGCAGATCAATCACTTGTACGTCTACG
>JBFKTM010000532.1:0-3085 GCA_041636295.1 Oleiphilaceae bacterium | reverse complement strand
GGTCGACAATTCAAAAGATTGTGGAAAATGGCCTAACGTATAACCTCGGGTACGCAACTGAGCCTCTACCTGAGGTCCCGGTGTTCCGGCACCGAACGTGGCGATCAGACTCTCTTCATCAAGATCCATCAAGCGGTTCATTCGCCCCATATCAATGGTTAGAATCGGCTTGTCTGAATTAAATGGATTAATATGGCCTGCGACGCTGGTTCCACCACCATAAGGAATCACAAGAATATCCTGCTCACTGCAGAATTTTAACAGTTCAGCCACTTCCTCACTGGTTTCCGGATAAGCAACGCCATCAGGAAACGCATCAATTTCACCGCTACGGGTGTCCAGCATGTCAGGAAGACTCTGTCCTCTAGCATGACGAACACGGTCTTCGCCAGCCTTAACAATAGACGGGTGGTCTGGTAAACGAGAGGCTGGAACTTTTGCCACTACCGACGCCAATGTTGCATCAGCCAACGGCGTTGCTGTACCAACTCGTTCTGATAAAAAAAGATCTGCATTTGATGGCAAATCTAGACTATTAGCTTCATCACCCCAACCATTCCAACGACGCATGGCATTCCCCTTAGTATTGACTATATACGTTTTGTAAGCTGTGTATTATCCACTACTAACCGAGCAATTGGTGTTAGTTATTACCTAAAACCTGATTAATAGATATACTTCTGATTGGTGGATATACTATAGAAAACTTAATTTGAGTCAGTGACCTTTTACGACAAGTCACCCATCAAATTGAGCCACCTGAAAGACAGTTGACTAGTGTGTTGAGTAGCAATAAAGCGCTTTCCTATTAAACCCAATAACGATAATATCGGTCACATGAAACATCTTGGATTTGCCTCTATACCCGCCATACAACAGTATCTACGTTATGCAGATGATGCTGGAATTTCTGTACCCAAAGCACTTGAAGCGTCAGGTATCTCTCCCGCACTTCTCACTAAGGAAAACGAACGCATTACCGGCGAGCAGTTTCAAAAGTTGATCCGAAGCCTTATCGACCAATCTGGCGACCCTCTTCTTGGTTTAAAGTCTGGAAGCTACGTTCAACCAGGCTCCTATAGCGTACTTGGCTACATCACAATGAGCTGTTCGACGCTGCAGGAGACAATCGACCGCATCATCCCTTATGAAAAGTTAGTCGGCGACATGGGCGTAACCTCTATTGATTCAGAGGGCGATAACATATTGATAACCTGGAACTGCGCCTATACCGATCCGGTCGTACGCCATCACATGATTGATAACGTACTGACCTCTTGGTGTAACTACGCGCGATGGCTTGCCAATATGGACGAAGGTCCGCTAGAGGTTCGTCTGGAGCATAAAGCACCTGAGGGCGATCAGATTAACGCCTATGAAGAGACATTCCGCTGCAAGGTCCTATTTGATCAACCCAAAAGCTGCCTGGTAATCAACCAGGAGTATTTAGACACACCACTGCGACAGCCCGACCAATCCCTCAGAAAAACACTTGAAGAACACGCATCCTCACGTATTTCCGTCCTGTCAGATGACTCATCAAGACTGACCACCCGCGTAAAAAATGCCATTCGGTCACAGCTGAAACAAGGGGTTTCACGAAAAGACATTGTGGCAGAGCAGATGGGAATGAACGCTCGTACCCTGCAACGTAAACTGCAGCAGGAATCCGCCTCGTATCAACAAATCCTGGATGAAGTAAGGCAGGAGTTAGCGGAAGACTACCTGAAAAATACCCAGCTCCCGCTACAGGAGATTGCCATCCGGCTTGGATTTACCGAAGCCCGCTCGTTTCATCGCAGCTTTAAAACCTGGACAGGAAAAACACCGGGCGAATACAGAGAGAGTAGCTAGCCCCACCTACTAGCCAAATAGTCGATCTAACCGATACTGCGCGATCTTATCGCTCGAATAGCCGAGCGACAATAGCACCTCGTCTGTATGCCTACCTAACGCACCTCCGGCGTACGCCGTTTGACAGGGTGTATCCGAGAACTTTATAGGATGCCCTAACTGGCGCTGCACGGAACCATCCTCTTTCGCCACATCAATCACCATACTTCGCTGAACTACCTGAGGATGCTCAGCCGCTTCAGATACCGTTAACACAGGCTCAACACAGGCATCAATAGCGGCAAACAGCTCACTCCACTCTTTAAAATTTTTTGTCTTAAAAGTATCACGCAGAAACGCTTTAAATTGCTGCTGGTGCTCCATTTTTTGACTAAGGCCAATACTGGTCAAATCCGGTCTATCCAACATCTCGCAGAGCGTACTCATAAACTGGGGCTCTAACCCTCCTACTGAAATATAACGTCCATCAGCGGTCTCGTAATAATCATAAAAGCTACCGCCATTCAACATCTCAGACTCTGCCCGCGGCTCTACCCCAGCGGCCAGATAACCTGCACCCGACATACCATTCATAGCAAATGCCGCATCGGTCATACTAATATCAATCGACTGCCCTTCCCCTGTCTGCTGACGATGAATGACCGCCGCCAGAATACCCATTACCGCATGATGAGAACCACCCGCAACATCCGCCACTTGAACTCCCAGCGGAGGCGGCCCTTGATCGGCTCGACCACTGTAACTTGAGACCCCGGCCACCGAAAGATAATTGATATCATGTCCTGCACGATCCCTATAGGGGCCTGTCTGTCCATATCCAGTAATGGAGCAGTAAATCAGCGCGGGGTTAACTTCTGACAACACTGAATAGCCGATCCCCAAACGGTCCATGACCCCCGGTCGGAACTGTTCCAGCACTACATCATAATCACCCACTAGTTTTTTGATAATATCTACCGCACCCGGCTTTTTTAAGTCAAGCGCCATTGAGCGCTTCCCGCGGTTTAAGTAGGCGTGGCTAGCCGATACACTTCCATCCATAGGAGGCAGCACCCTTACCAGATCCAACCGTGTGGGTGACTCAATCCTCAGTACCTCTGCCCCCATATCAGCCAACATCATGGACGCATAAGGCCCCGGCAGAAGTGTTGAGAAATCAAGAATCTTTAGTGAACTTAGTGGTCCGGACATAGCATTCTCCCTGCGACAAGTACGGTTACCCATTGAACCG